>DAJR01000049.1 GCA_002496385.1 Methanomassiliicoccales archaeon UBA147
TCCTCGTCTTCGGAGGTTCCTCGCATTATTTTTTTGACTGATACTGCCAAAACAGCATTAATCGAACCGGTAGTTCTGTTTCAATACATAGTAAAACATATATTCTCCTTGTATCTTATATCGCGTTAAGGTTAAGAGGGAATGACATGAAACTGCTTCTCGACATGAATCCCAGAACCGCAATGAGACTGACCGCCCTGGCCATCGCGCTGGTGTTCTGCATGGGCATGTTCAGCCCGATGGTTGCGACGGTAGGGTCCGCCGAGGCCTGGCAACCGACATCGCTTCTTGGATATGAGGAGCCAAGCGAGCCGCTGACAGCCGAGCCGCAGCCCGAGATGCTGGCCGCGCCGGAGCCGGTGGAGCCGAATACGATAATCATTCAGCCGAATGGGGCGGTGGGGAAGGACACATACATAGCCAGTGGTTTACTTCAAGATAACAATTATGGGGGCGAGGCCACTCTTGTGCTTGGAACCGATGGAACAAATAATTTCAAAGGTCTCGTTCAGTTCACGCTTCCGGCCAAAATCGCGAGTATAAGGTCCGCCACCCTCTCACTGTTTTGTAATCAAATCGATTTCGGAACAAGACTCAATGTCTCTGTCGAACCCGTTTCCGCATCCTGGTCGGAGGGCGACGGAACCAATTTCCTTGACGCGACATGGCTCAACAGGAATACCGGAACTCCCTGGGCGACAGCCGGAGGAGTGTCTGACTCAACACAATCCTCTTATCAGGTATTATCAAACCGCAATGTTTGGCATCACTGGAATGTTACCCCGATAGTTACAGGCTGGAACTCAGGTACACCGAACAATGGCTTCATGCTCAACTGGTCCTCCGTTTCTGGGCCATCCTGGGTTATTTTTTATACCAGCGACGAGCCGAATTTAAAATACCACCCCAAGCTCACCATCTCCTACTCCGCCGAGATAACCACGCCAGTCGGTGCCCAGGTCTTCCAGGAGGACGACCCGGCCCGAAACATACCGCTGAGCGGGAGGGGGAACGGGACTGTGGAGCACATATCAGACACTCCTACAACCAGCAACCCCATTCCGTTCTGGGGCAGTTCGCACGACAAGGTATTCCATCACAATCTTTACAATTCGACACAGGTCGGCTGTGAAGGGACCATCCGAAGAATCGGGTTTGACAGGTCCAACCCAACAAGCCCGACTGAAGGGGCCGGGCTGTTCCAAAACCTAAGGATATCTATGGCGCACACAACAAAGACGGTACTCTCTTCTATAACATTCGATTCGAATTATCACGGCAGCCTCATTGAAGTTTTCCATGCAACCAACGTTTATATCAATTCCAGCAACGGCGATTCTTGGATATATTTCGACCTGAATAAGAACTTCACCTACGACTCGCAGTACAACCTCCTGGTCAACATATCTTGGGACCAGGATGGAGGAACCGACGTTCGTTTAAAAATAATCAATACCGGGGCAGGGTGCAGGGCTTACAGTCTGGACGGTGTTTCATCAGCCGTTACAAACAGCCTTGTCACAAAGTTCTTCGTCGATGCCGCGGACAACGGTGCTTTCGATAAAGGCACTGTTGAAAACGGTTTCCTCTTCCCGGCGGCGTCGGATTACACGCGGTTCCAGATGCTTTACAATGCGACATTGCTCGGGAATCAGAGCGGCCTTTTGGATTTATTGCAATTCTACAAGGTGGATACCGATTCCGGCTCGTTCTACAACCTGACTATAAAGGTGGCCCACACTGACAAGTCTGACCTTTCCGCTACATTCTCAGAAAATTACATCGGCACATTGACCACTGTTTTCTATCGGGCGAATTTCACCTTCGAACCATATCCATACTGGGTAGAATTCGATGTGGAGGATGTATTTTTTTATGATGGGGCGAGAAACCTGTTAGTCGAAATCGAATGGCGCGGTGTGCCAATAATCACAAGCGCAATCGGCCTTGTTAGGTATCCTCTTAATTCTGGGGCCGCTCATAATTGGACCTATACTCGAACTTTGGGGGCATTGACGGGAACCGTCGACACCAGGATATTCAGCATGCAAGCCATCTTCGCCGATTCCACCAACCTCACCTGGTCCGCGTCCAGCAGCGACGTGAGCAAGTTCACTGCCTCGGTCACCGGGCGAACCCTGACCATCACCCCCCTGGCGAACGCCAACGGCGCCGGCGTGGTACACCTGACGCTCACCAACGCGGGCGGCGGCTCTGTCACCCAGAACATCCCCGTCATCATAACCGCAGTGAACGACGCGCCAATCCTGGCCGCTCTCGCCACCATCCAGTGCGTCGAGGACGTGCCTTATGCGCTGAACATTACTGCCAGCATCACGGACATAGACGACGTGATGTCGGACATCACTGTCACGACCACGTCCAATTATGACACGATAGTCGGGAGGGTGATAACCTTCCTCTATCCCGAAGGTGTGCTGGGCGAAACCGTCACTGTGACAGTCACCGATAAGGGCGGGCTGAAATCAATCCAGCCGCTGGTAACCCGCGTCACGATGATCAATGACAAACCCCAGTTCACCGGTTTCATATCTAACATCACCTGCGACGCAACCGTCCCGAGCCAGCTCTCGCTCACAGCCACCGACGAGGAGACCCCGACCGGTCATCTCACGATATCCTCTGCCTCGCAGTATGCCAATGTGTCCGGTCACTCAGTGCGCCTGCTGTACCCGAAGGGCATAGGCACCGACCAGGTCACAATCGTGCTGAGCGACAACCTGACTTATGGCACACAGAACAACGTGAGCTACCAGCTCAATGTAATCATAATCGACCACCCGGAAGTTTCGGGCTACTGGCCCCGGGACATCGATGTACCAGTCACAACATTTGTTCGGGTGGCCTTTGACATGCCGATGAACATGACCAAGGTGGAGAACGCATTCTCGATGAGGCTGGGAACGACCTATGTGGTCGGCAATTTCACATGGGACACCCCCGGTACGGTCTTGAACTTCACGCCGGCCAGCCATCTGACCAACGGCCTGTACGTCGTTCGGATAGCGGCTTCCGCTGAAAGCACGGACGGCATAACCATGCTCGGCGCCTTTGAATGGAATTTCACCGCCGCCCTCGGAAGTTTCGACGGCGACGGCGACGGCATGCCGGACCAGTGGGAACTTGACAATGGCTTGGACCCGGACGCGGACGACGCGGATGGAGACGCGGACTATGACGGCATGCCCAACCTCTACGAGTACGAGAACGGCCTTGACCCGTCCGTGAACGATGCCAATGCCGATCTGGACGGCGACGGCATGCCCAATATCTACGAGTATGCAAACAACCTTGACCCGGGAGTCAACGACGCCGACGGCGACGCTGACAATGATGGCTACACCAATTTCGAGGAATACGAAGCTGGAACCGATCCGAACGACCCGGACAGCTCTCCGGCGAGCTACACCTGGATAATACTTCTCATCCTCGTCGTCGCGGTCGTGGCAGTCCTGCTGCTGGTGATGATGCTGATGAAACGCGGCAAGAAGCCCGCTCCTGAGCCGCAGTTCCAGGAGGGCAACTACCCGCCGCCCCCACCACCGCCGGGCTTTCAACCGGAGGCCCCCCTGCCGCCGGACGGGCCGATGCCGCCATCGGACGTCTAGGGCTTAAATCCCCTTGGCACCCAGCAATAGTTCCCAGGCGGAACTTGGCCAATAGTTGACACACTCCATTACAGCGGAGCTTGTCCAGACCAAAATGTTCGCCGCAGAATCCCCAAGGTTATTAAATTTTTCAAAATATTTATTAACCGGCGATACATACAGCTATCCATGTCAACATTGATTTGGATACTCCTGGCGACCTTCCTGGTCAGCCTCATCGCATTCGTAGGGGCTGTCACGCTGGCCCTCTCCCCCAAAACACTGAAGAAGATACTCCTGGCCCTTGTGGGGCTGGCGGCCGGCACTCTGATAGGCGGCGCATTCCTCCACCTGATCCCCGAAGCCCTTCACGAGATGGAGGACATGTCCGGCGTATCGCATGACAACGTCATGCTGATGGTTATTGTCGGCTTTGTCATATTCTTCATACTGGAGAAGGTGCTGTGGCGTCACTGTCATGAGAAGGACTGCAAGATTCACACCTTCGCCTACCTGAACCTGTTCGGCGACGGACTGCATAACTTCCTGGACGGGCTGATAATCGCCGCGGGATTCCTGGCCGGTTCGGAGATTGGGCTCGTCACCACATTGGCCGTGGCCTTCCATGAGATTCCCCAGGAGATCGGGGATTTCGGTGTTCTCGTTCATGGCGGCATAACCAGGGCCAAAGCCCTGATGTTCAATTTCGCGACGGCCGTAACCGCTGTGGCGGGTGGGGTAATTGGCTATTTCCTGATACCCGAGATAGGGAATTTTGACATCTATATCCTTCCGATTGCGGCAGGGGGCTTCCTTTACATTGCGGCAGCTGACCTGATACCAGAACTGCACAAGGAGCGCCGCGCATCCAGGACCGTGCTTGCATTTGCCATGTTCCTCATCGGCATCTTCCTGATGTGGGGCATGAAATTCATCATACACGGGGTCCACTGATGCCCGTCAAAGGCCACAATGGGACTAAGATAGTCTCGCACAGCCTGCCTTGCTCGATGCTTGCCGACATTGATTCAGCTGTGGAACGCATCGGCTACACCAGCCGCTCAGAGCTGGTGCGGGACGCTGTCCGAGCGTTTCTGAGGGATAAGGCCGAACTCGCAAAACTTTCAGGTCACATTGACGGCATACTGATGCTGGTCTATGACCACGAAAGCGCCGCCCAGGTCTCGGAGGTGCGGCACCGTCACATGGGCGTGTTCAAGTCATTCATGCACGCCGATTTCGACGGCGGGGGAGACTGCTGCGAGGTCCTGATGTTCTGCGGGGACGCCGAAGAGGTGAAGGAATCCCATAACCAACTTTCATCCCTTGTGGGCGTGAAAGAAGCCAGGATATTCCTGGCATGACAGCATCCTTTTATCGCACTTCCGGCATCGGGGTTTCATGGGTCTTTTGCCCGATTACGGGGACATCCGAGAGCCGGCAGTGAGAGCCAAGTACGGCAAGCTGGAAGCCACTGTCGGGCTCGCAGGAAATTCTTTATTGTTCGTGGGAAAACTTGTGCTGGCAACGGCAGTATCGAGCATGGCTGTCCTGGGAGACTCACTGAACCATCTGATGGACATCGTGGTCTCCGGTGTGATATTGTATTCGTTCATCGTCACAGCGAAGCCCGCGGACGAGCACCATCCCTACGGCCACGGAAGGGCCGAATCCATCCTGGCGATACTGGTGTCCTTCCTCGTGATAGCCATGGGAATTCTGGTTATTCATGAGGCGCTTTCAACCTTAAACACGCCAAACATAGAAGCGAATCTCACGGCCGTGATGATTCTGCTCGCCTTCACCGCAGTGAAGATGTTCCTCTCCGGATTCGCCTTCTCAGTTGCCAGGAAGATCGACAGCGCCGCAGTCAGGGCGGATGCATGGAACCATCTATCCGACTCGCTGATATCCATTGCAGTTGCCATTGGGGTGGGCATAACAGTGATTTTCCCGAAATACATTATTCTGGACCCGCTGTTGGCCTTTGGAATCGGCCTGTTCGTTGTCGGGGTGGGGATAAAACTTACCTACGATTCTGCGAAGAGCCTCATGGGCTCCGCGCCCGACAGAGCCACCCTGGAGGAGATTGAACGGTGCGCCCGGAAAGTCCCCGGCGTGATTAACACTCATCATATCGAGATACATGAATACGGCGCATACAAGGCAATTTCGATGCACGTGAGAGTGTCAGAATCCATGGGCGCGGCCGAGGCACATGACATTGCGGAGAAAGTCGAGAAATGCATCGAGGAGCAGTTCAGGACGCGGCCGATAGTCCACATAGATCCGGTGAAGAGCCACTGCGAGGAATGCGAGCTGGCCATGATAAAGGATGTGGCAAAGGGCTTCCCCGGGGTGATATCGGTGCATGAGGCGACCATCCTTCATGGGGCGGGGGGTGCGGTTGTGGACATGCATGTCCTGATCGACGGCGCAACCAGCATCGAGAAGGGGCATGCGTTGGTCCATGACATCATGGCAGAGGTTGCCAGGAGATTCCCCGATTTCAGAGCAGACATACATCTGGAACCCTGCACAGGCAACTGCCCGGAATGTACCGAGGAATGCGACAGGAAGGGGGGCGTGGACCGATGATACCCCTGCCAAGGGACCAACACTGGAAGGCCGCCAACGCACTTGAAGATGTCCCCTTCAACACGCTGTTCGCCAGCACGGTGGCGGACAATGTGCTGCCAGGAAGGGTTTTTGTGGACTGTGTCAAGGAACCGACCGTATTCCTGGTCGCCCATCCGTACGGGATGTCCCTTCTGTTCGGAAGAACGGATGCCGCCGAATTTAACGCAGCGCTCCATGGGTATCTCGTCAATGCCAAAGGCGACCGCAAGGGCGCCGAATGGCTTCAGGTGCATCCGATCGAATGGAAACAGGTTTTGGAACACCTCCTCGGCTCTGACCTGGCAGTGAAGCAAAGCCAGCCCGAAATCCCCGCAGCATCCCCGAATGACCCGGGCAAGGTCATGGAATACACGCGGGTCAATTTCCGGTTCGACAGGGCCAGATACACGGAATTCTCAAGCAGGTGCCCGCCGACGCCAGGCACAATCGTCCGAACAGACAGCCGGATGTTCCGTGAAATGCAGGGTCAGGTGATTCCCAAGAATTTCTGGATGGACGAGGACCATTTCATGGGCGAGGGCGTGGGCTTCACGCTGATGGCGGAAGGCAGGCCCGCGGCCACCGCATTCTGCGCCTTCCTTAAGGATAACATGCTCGAGATTGGCATCGAGACAGATGCCATGCACCGGGGAAAGGGGTATGCGGCGCATGCCTGCAAAGCGTTGATAGATTATTGCATTGAAAACGGATTTGAACCAATCTGGTCCTGCCGGCTGGAGAATGCGGGCTCGTTCCGTCTCGCCCTGAAACTGGGGTTCGAACCGACCCTCTATATTCCGTACTATCAGCTGGTCAGCAAAGCCTGACCATCACAATGGCGCCTTCAGTTCGGCGAGTGCCATCTCGGCCTTTTTCAGCCACACACCCATCTTCATGTCGCGGAATTTATCATGGGCTTGGCTCATCATCTTTCTTGCGTCATCTGTCTTGCCTTCTTTGGCCAGCAGGAGCCCGTAATCGAAGTCGATCATGGTGAGCATGGTCGTGTCCCCGACGCTCACCAGTATCTCCCTCGCCAGTTCGAACGATTCCCTGGCAATATCTAAATCGCCCATGTTGCGCCGGATGCAGCCAAGAACGTACATCGACGCGCCCTCTTCGCGCCTGGCACCCAGCTCTCTGGCGCTCTTCAGCGCAATGTCGATGTACCGAAGAGCTTCTGTGAATTCGCCGATCTTGCCGTAGGTGTCGGCAAGCCCATAATAATTATAAACGAGGATGTGCTGGTCCCCTATCTCCCTGCATATTTCGATGCTTTCGAGGAAGCATGCGATGCCCTTGCGCTCCTCCCCCATATCGGGGTAAACATATCCCAAGCTGCTCAGTGACCAGGCCACACCGTTCCTGTCCCCGGCCATCCTGTACAGTTCAAGGCCGCGGAGGTGGTACCCCAGCGCCCTGCCGAGGTCCCCCAGGGTATGATACAGGTTTCCCATATTGTCAAGTGTGCCTGCCATTCCGTCCTTGTCCCCGACCTTCTCCTCGTAAGCAAGTCCCTCTTCGAAATAGGCCAGTGCGTCGTCCAACCTCCCGGTCTCCATGTACAGCACCCCGATATTGTTCAGTGTGTTCATCCTGGCGCGCTCGTCGTTTATCTCCTTCTGCATGTCCAGGGCTTGCTGGTAATGCCCCAGTGCTTCCTCGTAATCGCCCCTGAACCAGCAGATTATCCCCATCTGGTGATGTGCGATGGAAATCTCCTTGCCGTCGGCCAGGGCGGCGGCGTTTGCCAGGCTGGTCCGCTGCTGTTCCATGGCCGCATCGTAATTGCCTACCTTGATGTGGTTCCAGGTCAGAGCCGCGAGGAGCCCCGACCTTACGGGCGCCGGCTCGGATCCGAGCAATCCCAGTCCCTTTTCGGCGGCGGCAATGCCCAGTTCATACTCGCTCTGCCTCTCGTGAGCCAGCGAGATCCTCCTCCAGATGTCAGCCCGATATTCCGGATCTTCGGCCAGATCCAGCGCCTCGTTGAACCTCTCTATCGCCCTGCCGCAATGCCCGGTTATCGTGTACAGGTCCCCGAGTTTGTCGAGGAGCGGGGCTCTCTTCACCCCCTCCAGGGTGAGACCCAACGCCAGAGAGTAACACCTGATGGCCTCTTCGTTCGCATACCTGTCCTTCGCCCTGTCTCCCGCCATCTCCAGATAATGGGCGGCATCCTTGTCCCCGGCCATGAATTTGTGGTGGGCCAGCTCCTCGGCGATGTCCGCCTCTCTCCCCGAGAACAGTTCCAGATATCCTTTGGCGATGGCACAGTGGTATTCCCTTCTCAGCTCGTCGCCGATGCCGTCATAGAGGACGTCGCGTATCTTGCTGTGGTCGAAGGAATAGGCGTTCTGCAACGAATGTATGAGCCTGTGCTCCTTTTCGATCCTGCCCAGCTTCTTCAGCAGGCTCATCCTGTTCAGCCCGAGGCTCAACCCAAGAACCTCGCTTCCGAACTTCTCCCCGACCACGCTGGCGCATTCCAGGACATCCTGTTCTTCTTGGTTCAATCTGTTCAGGCGCCTGCGGATCACGTCGTAGACCTTCGACGGGATGTTCATCTTTGAAATGTCACCGGACTGGCGCCATGTCCCGTCTGCGGGAACGATCGCCTGCTCCGCAACCATCAGGCGGACGAGCTCCAGGGTGAAGAACGGGTTCCCCTCGGATTCTTTGTGTATCCTTCCCGCAAAATCTTCCGGGAAATCACATGCGCCGAGAGCCCTCTCCACCATCATTCCGGTGTCCGTGCAATCAAGCCTGGCGAGCTTCAACTCGGTGAACAGCGATTCCCTGCTCATGTTCTGCATGACCGTCTCAAGGTGATGCGCCTCCCCGCCGGTGCTCCGAACAATATCCTCCGGCCTGTAGGTCGCCAGGAGCATGACCCTGCTGCTACGCGTGTTCCTGGAGAGATAGTGGAAAAGGCCCAGCGTTGTCGGGTCGGACCACTGGACATCGTCGAGGAAGAGCAGTACCGGCGACCGCTGCGCCAATCGCTGCACGCCCAACAGGATATTGTCGAAAAGGTTCTCCAGCTTGAGCTTGGGGTCGTCCTGCACAAATTTTCCATCATACCTCGGGGAATTGACAAAACGCGTCATCGCGTCTTCCAGCCAGCTGTATTTTATCGAATCGAACCTTGTCGGGTCGAGCCGGGGCACGGCATCCGAAAGTAGGCGGCCCATGTCCTCTATCAGAAACTCGTTCTCTGCCCCCTCTATCACGACCGCGAGGGACATACCGGACCTTGTCTGGACAAGGATATTGTATCCCGAATGACCGATGGTGCTTATCCCGCCCGAGTTGCTATCCCTTCCCATCATCCTCAGGGAATCCGTGGCGAAGCTGGTGACCGCCTTAAGCATTGCCGCGAAAATATCCGCGTCCATGTCGCTTTTAATGCGCTCCGCGCGGGCGTATAGCATGCCCGCATCGTTGAGCAGGTATGCGGACAGCATCCTCGGCTGCGGATGCTCGTCCATCAGCCCGAGCAAGCCCGCTCCCCTGAGGGCCTCCTTCACAGGCATCAGCGGTTCCAGGCAATCGGGCAGGCACCACCCCCTCAGGATCATGGCTCCGCCCTTCTCCGCTTTCGAGATGGTTTCGCTGACCAGGCGGGTCTTCCCGATACCGGCTTCGCCGCACACGAATGTTGTGCTGCCACTTCCGCCGACAGCCTCTTCAAGGGCCTGGCTAAGCTTCTCCAGCTCTTCCTTCCGGCCGACAAGTTCGGGCTGCTGCATGCTGCTGTCTGCCATCTGGTTCTATAATGCGTTCGGCGTGTAAAATGCTTTTCCCGGAGCTCAGTATCCGCGGCTGTTCCTGCCGCCCATGCGCTCCCTTCTTCCGGGGCGCCCCGACCCCCGCCTCTGGACAGAACCGCTTCTGTTTCCGTCTGGCCTCTGCCTTACTTGGCCCTCCGGGCGCTGCCTCCTGGGTTGCGGTCTGATTGGCCTTTCTTCCGGCCCGAGGACGACATTGGCCATGTACGGTTTCTCGCTCACCACCGGGATTTGGAGTCTGATGAGCCTCTCGATGTCCCTTATGAATTCGCGCTCCTCGGGGCTGCACAGGGATATGGAAATGCCGCGGGTTCCCGCTCTCGCCGTCCTGCCGATGCGATGCACATAGGTCTCGGCAACATTCGGGATGTCATGGTTGATGACATGGCTGATATCCTCTACGTCGATGCCCCTCGCGGCGATGTCGGTCGCCACCAGCACCCTGATTCGCCCTGTCTTGAAATCATCCATGGCCTTCGTGCGGGCTGTCTGGGCTTTGTTCCCGTGAATTCCGAGCGCTCCAATACCGGCCCGCCCGAGCAGTCTGACCAGTTTGTTGGCCCCGTGTTTTGTGCGTGTGAAGACGAGCGCCCTGGTGACGCTTTTGTCTTTCAGGATGTTGATTAGCACGGTGGATTTCTGCTTCATGTCGACCATCATCAGCCGCTGCTCGATAAGCTCGACCACGGGTTTCTCCGGGGTCACGTCCACACGGACCGGGTCCCTGACCATACCCTTTGCCAGCTGGACCACCTTCGGGGGCATTGTGGCCGAAAGGAACATTGTCTGCCTCTTTGCCGGGAGGTATCCCAGTATCCGGCGTACGTCCGGTATGAATCCCATGTCGAGCATGCGGTCCGCTTCGTCAAGCACGAATATCTCAACGTTTCGGAGACGGATATGGCCCTGGCCTATGAGGTCCAGCAGCCTTCCCGGTGTTGCCACCAGGATGTCCGCCCCCCGCGCCAGGTTCTTCACCTGCGGGCCCTGCCCGACGCCTCCGAATATCACCACTGAATGCACATCCAGGTACTTCGCGTAGGCGATCAGGTTGTCGTGAATCTGTGCAGCCAGTTCCCTGGTGGGCGTCACGATGAGCGCGCGCACATCGCCCCTTTCCCTCCGGCGCGGGTTCTTGGCCAGGTATTGGATTATCGGCAGCGCGAACGCTGCCGTCTTTCCGGTTCCCGTCTGGGCGCACCCCAGCAGGTCGCGGCCGGCCAGCAGAGGCGGTATCGCCTGGGCCTGGACCGGCGTGGGTACTTCGTAGTTCATGTCTCTCAATGCGTGGTGTATTGGCTCAATCAGGCCAAAATCCGTGAATTTCTGTTGGTTCATTTGGTAACCTTCGTTGCCAGTACCAAGTTGGGGTATTATTATAAGCAATCGGTCGGAGCGAAATCCTTTCCGGCACAGGCTTTATAATGCCCTGGCAAATGCCTGAAACCGCATGGCAGCGGGCAACCCACCGAGGAATCATCAGGGAGTCCAGACCCTTGTCGGCAATCCGAAGCAGGCAATAATGAAGCTTGCCTGGCCCATGATATTTGCCATGTCGGTCCAGACGCTTTACAACCTCGTGGATGCGTTCTGGGTGTCTGGCTTGGGCACGGACGCGCTATCGGCAGTCGGGCTGTTCTTCCCATTCTTCTTTATGATCATGGCTCTTGCAACGGGCATCGGCACGGGCGGCGGGGCAGCCATTTCAAGGCGCATCGGCGCGAAGGACAAGCAAGGGGCAGACAGCGTCGCCACCCACACGATGGTGTACACAGTGATAATATCGCTGGCCATGATGGTGCCGTTCCTCCTGTTCGCAAGGCCGCTGTTCCTGGCAATCGGGGCAGGCGACACAATCGATGATACCGTGGCATACAGCCAGGTTCTTTTTTCCGGCGTCACGGTGATATTCTTCGCAAATGTCGCCAACTCCCTTCTCAGGGCCGAGGGGGATGCCAAGAGGGCGATGGCCGCAATGCTGCTTGGCGGGGTCATCAACATCATCCTTGACCCGATAATGATATACAGCATGGGGCTCGGGGTCGCGGGCGCGGCGTGGGCCACGTTAATATCCATCGGCGTCTCGTCCATTCTGCTGTTCAGCTGGCTATTCCTGAAGAAGAATACGTTCGTAGATTTTCATTTCAGGGGGTTCCGGTTTGACCGCGGCATAACCAAGGACATATTCACCGTGGGGCTGCCCGCCTCGGTCCAGCAGCTCACAATGTCCATAAACATGCTCATCCTGAACATCATAATCGTCGGCATCGGCGGCACAGACGGCGTCGCGGTGCTGACCACCGGCTGGAGGATATCAACCTTCGGAATAATGCCGATAATGGGCATCGCCACGGCTGTGGTCTCTGTCTGCGGCGCAGCTTACGGCATGCGGGATTTCGGAAAGATGGAGATTGCTCTCAACCACGCGATAAAGTTCGGGCTGGCCATCGAGATACTGGTTGCAGTGTCGATCCTGGTTTTGGCGGTGCCGATAACCGCGGTGTTCACGCAATCGGCCACCGGCCATCAGATCGCACCCGACCTCGTCAGATATTTCCACATCACCTGGCTGTTCCTGCCGGGTGTGGCATTGGGCATGCTCTCGAGCAGCATGTTCCAGGGCGCGGGAAAGGGCTGGAACGCGCTCGCCGTGACAATCCTCAGGACCGTGGTTCTCACACCCCCGCTCGCATACGGGCTTGCAGTGTGGGCAGGCATGGGCCTGGACGGGGTGTGGTGGGGGCTGGTGCTGGCCAATGTTGCCGGTTCAACGATATCTTTCCTTTGGGCCAAGGCTTACATCAGGAATCTGAAAAAAGGCGCGATGTCAGCCGCCTCTTGAATCGTCGCAGGGCTCGTCCTCCGGTAATTCATCGCTATCAAAATGGTGGAATTACCGGCCATACGCATTGGGAGAAAATGCAATTTATTGACTACCCATGGCGAATGCTCTGGAATATTATACATACATTCGCATTCACCGATTGCTTGCAGAATGTACTATACTGCTGCGACCCTCGAATTTCCAAGAAGTCGCTCCCGGGAGGGAATGCTACGTGGCTGGTTGTTGAGAACCGCATTCGATACTTGCCTGGCATACGGCCAGGCAAGTATAGGCCCCCAGCCCCTATATCAATCTTCTATTATCTTCACGGACTCGCCGCCATGCCGCGTCTCTCTGGGTCTCACTCGCACGAAGAGGGGCACCTGGACCCCGCCGCCGCAGACGATGGCCACGCCGACAGGCAGCTGCTGAATCTCCTCTGTCACGCCGGTCGTCAGGCCCTCGACGGACGATATCACGGCCTTCAGGTCAAGGGGGTTGGTTATCTTCAATATTATCTGAGTGCCGCACTGGCTAAGCACGTTCTTGTCCACCTTTGCGGCTCTCTGTGTGATTATCACGAGGCCGAGGCCGAACTTCCTTCCTTCCGAGGCAATGGTCCTCATTATCTTGGAGCAGGCGGTCGTGCCCTGCTGCGGGCAGTAATTGTGCGCCTCCTCCGTGACCACCAGCATCGGCGGGATGGCATTTATCTTGCGCATCTCGAAGAGCGAGGTAAGGACACGATTCACGATAAGGCCGGAGATCTCCGGCGCGGTGCCTCTGAGGTTCAGAATTGTCATGCTTCCCTTCTTCACGAGCTCGTCAAGCTTTGTCCCTCTCTCGGCGAAGATGTTAATCTCATCAAGGTACTGAAGCTCCTGGATCAGGTTGGCGTTCTGCGCATCCTCCTGCGCCTCGAGCGTCCGGACGATGTCCTTCATCGAGAATGTCTGCTTGTTGACCTTGATCATCTCCAGGACCTTCTTCATTGCAGGGAGGGCGTGCCTCATGTTCTTCACATTGGTGAGGGCCAGGATGTCCCGTGCCTCGAGGTTCCCGAGGGTGAATTTGAGCGGCTTCGCGTCCTTGTTGACCTTTGTGTCGGGAGAGAATTCGGAGATCTGGTCAGCGTATCCCCGGGGCTTCACGCCGAACTTCTCGTTGAACTCCGAGCCCTTGCCGGCCTCTCTGAGGGAGCTGTACTCCCCGTGCGGGTCGATAATCATGACGGTGACATCGTGCTTCAGAAGTTCCTCGACCAAAACTCCTGTCATATAGCTCTTGCCTCCGCCGGTCTTCGCAAGTATGCTCACGTGCTTCTGGACCATCTCGTTGATGTCCAGCTGGATGTGAATATCGTGGCCGTTCAGCAGGCCGATGTAGGCGCCGGTCTTGTCGCTGTGCTTCAGCCCTATGACCTTGGATATCAACGCATCGTCGGCGCGTGAGATTGTCGAGCCTGCCTTGAACGGGGCCTTCGGTGTCTGGAGCAGGCCGCGCTCGTCCCTGTAACCGATGATGGTGATGTTGGCCAGGACCTTTTCCTCGATGTCCATAGCCTCACCGTGGGACATCAGGATGGCCTTGTCCAGCGAGAGGTTGGTCTTCCTCTCCATGCCGTCCACCTGCCCCAGGACCGGGCCGCATGTCTCGTGCGGGATCTGGACGTACTCTCCCTTCTCGAGGGGCGCCATCACGCTGCATTTGAGGTTCGCGGTCCCGACATCCCCGTACACGATGCCTATCATCCCGGAATTGTCCTGGGTCTCCGCCATCTCGTCATAATCGGAGCGGGCTTCCTCTATGGTGTCATCCCTAGAATCCATGTCCAATTGCATCCCATCCTGCTGACCAATATATATGTGAATCCGTATAAATATGTTGGTATTGGCGGTGTTCAGTCCCCCAATACCGGAACCGTCGCTCTCTCTCTTTCATAGTTTCCAGTAAGGCCGCAGCTCGCCCCTGAGCGACTCCAGCATGCTGTTTGTCGCCCTGGCGAGCGATTCCTCGCTCGTGGCGGGATTGCGGCGTGGCTGTTTCGGGCAGAATGCCTTGTAATCCGTTTCGAGCGCTTCGGAGCCGCATAATTGAGCCAGCCAACCGTATGTGGCCCAATCCCCATACCCGCTCACCGTCATGTCAAGCAGGCATCCCGCCGTACCAAGCGCCAGGTCCCTGGTTCGGCGCGAGACCATGTTCAGCCCATCCAGGTCCAATCCGAGCATCGTCAAGTCGTCTCCGTAGAATGGGTCTGAACCGCCGTTGCGGATGACGAACTCGGGCGCGAACTCCCTGGCCACCGGCTCGATTATCGCGTCGAATGCCTGGGTGTAGTTACGTGCTCCGGAGAGCGGGGGCATAGGGATGTTGACCGTGAACCCCTTACCTTCTCCCTCTCCGGTCTCCCAGACAAAGCCCTTCCCCGGGTAGATTGTTCTCGGGTCTTGATGAATGGAAATGAAAAGTATGCGCGGGTCGTCGAGGAAGATGTCCATGGTCCCGTTTCCCTGGTGTGCGTCCGTGTCGAGCACCATCACCCTGCCGAGTCCGTGTCTCTCGACGAGTGCCTTCGCGGCAATCGCCACATCGTTGAAGATGCAGAACCCCTCTCCGAAGTTCCTCCCAGCATGGTGAAACCCACCGAATGTATGCGCGGTAGAATTTTCTCTGTCCAAAATGTACTTGGCTGCCTGAAGCCCGGACCCGGCGATAAGGCGCTGTGCCTCGACTGCCCCGTCCGTCACAGGCGTGTCGATGCTGAGCCACCCCCCGTCCTTTCTGAGCCTTTCAACGGTGTCAAGGTATTCCCAGCTGTGGGCGAGCATGAGGTCCCGGTCAGTGGCCGGGATCGGCGGGATGAGCGTGCAATTCGGAAGGATGTCCGCTTTGTCCAGCAACCCGATGAAGTCCCTGAACCTGGTACCGGTCAATGGATGCCCTGGACCCAAATCGAATTTGCCGAGTTCGTCACTGTAAAACAGCGGAATCGTGGCCAAAGTTCACCCGGACCGCGGATTCAGTATGTTCTTCTCCCTTCTACCCTGTCTGCCTTATCCCTCAGTTGCCTGGCTTTGGCGCGCAGTTTGGTGATTTCCATCTCTTTCTTCTGGATCTTCGCCTCGACCTTGGCAGCGTTGGCGCGCAGTTTGGCGGCTTTCGCCTGCGCCTTCGCCTGCTTTTGCATCTGTTTGGCGTTTTTCACTGCCTGGTTCGCCTCTCGCTTGGCAATTTTTGCATCTTTCACTTCGTTCATAATGACCCGTGTCCAGTATATTCCATTTCCGATATAAAACTTCGCAACACCCCCGGCGCGGGCCAAATGAAAATCCCATGCGGTTAGCTTATTTGTAATCAGATACAGGCAGCAGAAGGCGTTATCAGGCGCCCTTGTTCACGAAGTCGCATATTTTCCGTGTGGCATCGAGGGTCTTGCCACAGTACATCTCCAGGAACTTCTCGGGCAACTGCTCGTGAAGTGGGATGGCCTCGCTGGCCGCAAGGGCCTTCGAGCCGTCGAAATTCACGTAGGAAATGCGGAATGTGAGCTCCTCGTCCGGTCTTGAGAACGCCGAGCCCGGCACGCAGGCCACATGTGTTTCATTGAGTATTGCCTCGCAGAGTTCCTTGTTGGTGTTGATTCCGCGTTTCTCCATGCTGTCAGCCAAAGGAGAGAAATCCGGGAACAGGTAGAAGCCCCCCTCGGGTGGGTGCACCCTGGCACCGGAATCCCTCAGCATATCCGCGCATCTGCCGCTGACGTCCCTGAATATGCGCCTCACCTGCCATAGATAACGCTCAAGCTCTATGCCTCCTTTGAATGCTGTGACAGCGGCCCACTGTATCGGGCTGGAAACCGAAGTATAGGTCTGGCTCGCAGCGTCAGCTATCGCATCCCTGAGCCAATCGAGATTGTCCGGGAAGGAGAAAGTTCCGAGCCTCCATCCGCCCGCCGCGCACCATTTTGACAGGCCGGAACTGATGATGGTCCCCTCCGGGTAGTACTTGGCCACCGATACATGCTCTCCCTTGTGGTGGATCTGGGCATATATCTCGTCCGAGAGGAGTATCACCTCGTACTTCCTGGCGACGGTGGCGATATCCTTCAGCTCCTCTGCCGAGTAGCTGCCGCCGTCTGGATTTCCCGGGTAGCACAGGACCACGATGCGCGGGCGGAAAGTGTCATGCTCGCTCTCGCACAGCTCGGCAAGTTTGGCGGCGCTCATGTGCCACTTGTCCTCGAATGTTGTATTGATCAATTGAACTTGGCGGCCGATGAGCTGCGCCTGGGGCACGTAAGTCACCCAGCAAGGCGTCGGAACCACTATTTCACCATAAAATGAAAGCTGGAGCAGGTACATGAGCATCTTGGAGCCAGGTCCTATAATCACATTGTCGGGGTTGACCTTTACCTGGTCCTTGTGCCAGTGATAGTCCGCGACAGCCTTCCTGAGCTCGGGCAGACCCTTGACCGGAAGATAGCTCCGCTCGGTCGCGTGCATCTTGAGGGACTGGACCGCAAAATTTGGGACCGGAAACGGGGATTCGCCGATCCCCAGGTTGAAAACCTCGATGCCCTCTTTCTTCATCTGCTTGCACCTGTCGTTGAGTGCCAGGGTCGGTGACGCGCCCAGGCCGCGCAGGTTGAGGTTCAGGCTGACATGTTTTTGGTTGTTCATGAAGATCACTTGTGGGACGTCAGGGAACATCCTTCTACTTCATTAAGATTTTGAAGAATTCAATAATCATTTATACGGGGCGGCCTTGGCAATACCCATGAAAGTACTGGTTGAGGCATATGGCTGCACCCTGAACCGAGGCGAGGCCGAGGAGTTCGAGGACGGGCTGCTGGCAATGGGGCATCAACTGGCTCGAAGCCCCGAGGACGCAGGCGCCATTGTGATATTCACCTGCGGCGTCATAGAAACCACCGAAAGGCACATGCTCAAAAGGATATCCGAAATGTCACAACTGGCCGGTAAGAAACTCATAGTTTGCGGTTGCCTCCCCAACATCTCCCCGGCTCGGATTCTGAAGGCAGCCCCGCATGCTTATATGTTCGACACGGCCGGGCACATGGCCGCCCTGAATCTCTTCCACGAAGATGCCAACCCCACTCCAGCGGCCCCTACTTCCGACGCAGTCGGGATTCTGCCGCTCGCCACCGGGTGCGACGGAGCGTGCACGTACTGCGTCACGAAAAACGCACGCGGGCCGTTGCGGAGCCGGCCGCCGGGCAAACTTGCTGACAGGATGAAAGAACTCGTCGGGCGCGGGTGTGCTGAGATCCAGCTATGCGCCCAGGATACGGCGATTTACGGCACGGACATCGGGGAAGGCATGCACAGCCTGGTCGAGGTTCTGAGCAGGATTGAGGGAAACTACATGATGCGCATCGGCATGATGAATCCGGCGAGCCTGCTTCTTCGCAAGGAAAGTGTGCTCCAAGCGTTCGAGCATCCCAAGGTATTCAAGTTCCTTCATCTCCCTGTCCAGTCGGGCTCGGATAGTGTATTGGCGCGGATGAACCGCCGTCACAACGCGTTGGAGTTTGAAGAGTTGGTTGCCGAGTTAAGAACCCGTTTTCCCCGGATGAGCCTCTCGACCGACATAATCGTGGGCTTTCCCGGTGAAACAGACAGGGATTTTGACCTGAGCCTCCGCATTGTGAATAAGATGAAGCCAGACATTATCAACATCACGCGATTTTCATCCAGACCCGGCACCGAAGCCCACAGAATGAAGGACAAAGTGCCTAGCCGCATAGCCAAGGATCGGTCCCGCATACTCACAGAACTGAGATTCTCGCTGACCGAGACCAACTATGATGCATTCAAAAATCAAACAATGCTGGCGCTGGCCACCGAGAGACGGGTGGAAGGCACCACATTTCTCAGAACCACGGAATACAAACCCGTGGTGGTGGCCGGAAACCTTGAGCTCGGCAGATGGTATAATGTCACAATAACGGAGAGAGAGCGCACCCATCTCTGCGGAGAGATTGAAAATTAAACAAAAAGCAAAAGGAAAATTTGGGCCGGCCCGAAGCAGGCCCGTTCCTGTTCAGAGCTGTATCTCTATCCCGAGGCGCTCGGTGAGTTCCTTGTACCTGTTCCTGATAGTGACCTCGGTCACTCCAGCAACATCCGCGACCTCCCTCTGTGTCCTCCGTGCATTGCACAGTATCGAAGAGATGTATATCGCGGCTGCCGCGACACCTGTCGGTCCCCGGCCCGATGTAAGTTCTTTCTTGGCGGCCTCGTTCAGTATGTCCATCGCTTTGGTTTGGACATCGCCGCTGAGCTTTAGTTCGCTGCAGAACCTGGAGATGTAATCCTCCGGCCTTGTGGGCATCAGTTTCAACTTGAGTTCCCTGGTCATGAAGCGGTAGGTCCTGCCGATCTCCTTCCTGCCGACTCGGCTGGCGCTGGCGATCTCATCCAGCGTTCGGGGCACGTTGCACTGTCTGCAAGCCCCGTAGAGTGAAGCTGCGACTACGCCCTCGATGCTTCTTCCCCGGATCAGGTTCTTGTTCACGGCCTTCCTGTATATCATCGCGGCCGTTTCCCTGACGTTTCTGGGAAGGCCCATTCCCGAAGCCATCCTGTCCAGCTCGCTCAGTGCGAATGCGAGGTTCCTCTCGGTGGCGTTCGACACCCTAATCCTGCGCTGCCATTTTCTCAGCCTGTAAAGCTGCGCCCGGTTTCTGGTGGGTATGCTCTTCCCGTAGGAATCCTTGTTCTTCCAGCCTATCTCGGTGCTCAGACCCTTGTCGTGTATCGTGTAGGTCATGGGCGCCCCGGTTCTGGCCCTCTTCTCGCCCTGGTCGGAGTCGAACGCGCGCCATTCCGGGCCCTGATCAATCAGTTGTTCGTCCAGAACAAGGCCGCAATCCTCGCAGACCAATTCCCCGCGGTTGTAATCCCTGACAAGATGCCCGCCCCCGCATTCGGGACACTGCATCACTTCTTCCGCGGCTTCTCTTTTCTTTGCCATGTGTTTACCCCCTTCTTTTTCGAAATCTCACCTGAACGGGCTTTGAACCTTCCGTGCTGCTCCCTCGGAGTTTTCCGTTTCGCAACATGCGGCCGGTTGAATTCCGCCTGTTCCTCTGAGCCCAAATACAGTGTGGATTCAAGCAATCCAAGTGTTTCGGCCTGGGCTTTCGGCCTTACCGAGACATAGGGCCCGTTCACGGGTCCGAAGACCCGGGACACCCTTCCGACCTCCGCTCCCCTCAGGTCGTATACCTTGGCCCCCGGTGCGGGGGTCTCAAGGGCGCTGACGAGGATGGTGCCGTCATGGATGACGTTCTTCACTGTGCCCAACTTTTTCATGCTGTCCTCATTGTATTTGTATTTTTGGACTTTTAGCTAAGATTAACTTATATTTAAATCTTTCGCAGCGGTTATTAATGACTAGCTGAATTTCCATAGAAAATAGCTTATATCAGTATGTTTGCGGATGTCTGGGTTAAGTATTTAAACCCGTAATCTGAATGTTTTTTATATGGCGATTACGGGCACATTGTGAATCATATAATTTCGTGATTGCTGATTCATGGCGAATTCTCTAATTGCGGAGATTTAGTTATCGAATTCACCTTTTGTATGTAAATTGTTGCGAGCTGTATGGCACTTGATTTAGTAATAGATTGTTGCCGTGCCATTGTCGAACCTCTGTTTGCGGGTTGCGATAGTCGGTTCAACGCGCGAATTTATTTGGCTCTGTGGAATTCCAGGAACGCCCGGTAGGTGTAATACACATCGGCCTTGCTCGATATCTCGAAGGGAGAGTGCATGCTGATGAGCGCCGGGCCGCAGTCTATCACCTGGAGATTGTGTTCGGACAGGAACCTGGCCACAGTGCCGCCGCCGCCCTCGTCGACCTTTCCCAGTTCGGTGTACTGCCACGGAATCTTGTTCTTGTTGAGCAGCTGCCTCACCTCCCCCAGGAACTCGGCGTTCGCATCGTTCGAGCCGCCCTTGCCGCCCGCGCCTCCGAATTTGCATATTCCGATGCCCAGTCCCAATTTTGCCGCGTTGCCCAGTTCATGGACTCCCTTGAACATCGGGTCCACGCCGGCATCCACGTCCGCGGAAAGCGCGCGCGATTTCGCCAAGACCTTCTTGAGCGCCGCGTATCTGAATTTCGGGTCAAGTTTCTCCATTATCTGGATGAGGGCATATTCGAAGAAGCCGCCCTGTGCGCCCGTGGCACCGATGCTTCCCACCTCTTCCTTATCAAAGAACAGCGCGAGCGCGGTTTTGCCGGGCCTCTGCACTTCGCAGATCGCCCTGAGCGAGGCGTAGGCGCAGACCCTGTCGTCCTGGCCGTAGCCGCCGATGAGCCCCCTGTCGAAGCCTATGTCCCTGCACCGGTATGCGGGCACCGCCTGCAACTCGGCGCTGATCAGGTCCTCCTCTATTATGCCATACTTCTTATTGAGTATCTCTAGAATATTGGTCTTGAACTTGCTCTTCGCGTCCTTGTCCTTGGACGGCCTGCTGCCGATGATGATGCGCAATTCCTCTCCTGTGATGCCGTCGAACAGCTTTCTCTCGCCCTGGACCTTGCGCGCCAGGTGGGGGAGAAGGTCTCCGATGACGAATATCGGGTCGTTCTCGTCCTCTCCGATGTTCACATCGATCACCTTTCCGTCGGCGCGGACTATCACACCGTGGAGGGCCAGCGGAACGTTGACCCACTGGTATTTCTTGATGCCGCCGTAGTAATGGGTCTTGAAGAGTGCCATGTCCGAGTCAGTGTCCTCGTATAGCGGCTTCTGCTTTAGGTCCAGCCTGGGGGAGTCGATGTGGCTTCCCACGGCCTTGAGCCCCGCGGAGATCGGCTCCTGGCCGATGACTGCCAGCGCAGCGACCTTCTTCATGTTGGTGATGATTACCTTGTCTCCGGCTTTGAGCGATTTGTATGAGTCAATGGGCTTGAAGCCGTGTTTTCTTGCCAGCGATTCAATGAATGTCACAACTTCGCGCTCGGTCTTGGATTTTGTGAGGAATTCCTTGTAATCATCAGCAAAATCGTATATCTCCTTCTCAGCCTTCTTGTCCACAGCCAGCCAGGACGATTCCTGCTTGGCGGTGAGCTTGTCCTCCAGTGTCTGTTTTTTCTTTGCCATTCAAAGCCCCCCAAAGGGAAAATCCGTGTGAAATTGTTAAACCTGATAGTTGATTAACATATATATCATTTCTGCCGCACCGTGTCGGGCTTATCAGGCCCCGCTTTTGACCTATGGCATAAAATGAAAATGCTGGCCAAGAATTTCTGCCACTTGTTTCTGCACACTTTCCATGGTGCCCGAGGCATCCACGATCCTCACATGCTTCGAAGCCTTGGCGATTGCCAGGTAGTTCCGCCTGACCGCCCTCAGGTTGTCCAGATTTTCGAATTTCTCAAGTTCCCCGCGCCCGTCCAATCGCTTCAACGATACCTCCGGGTCAACATCCAGCAGAAACGTAAGGTCGGGCGTCAGAATGACCGGCTCACTCACCGATGTGAGATACTGGATGTATTCTTCCGGCACCCCCCCCAACCGCTGGTGGAGCAGGGCGGCCTGGTAGGCGATTGTGGAATCGGAATACCGGTCCGATATCACTATTTTTCCCTCCGCCATCCTTGCGCGGATCCAATCCGTATGGGTGGCCCTGTCGGCCAGGAAAAGGAAAGCCTCTGTGTATGGATTGACTTCCTCGGTGTAGCTGCGCCTCACCGCGTCGCCAAGCCAGGTATGTGTGGGCTCGGCGGTGAGCTCGACCCTGAAACCGGCCTCTGTCAATCGGCCGGCAATTAGTTTCGATAGCGTGGATTTGCCGCAGCCGTCTATGCCCTCCAGCGTTATGAAGCCGGACTTCATGGGCACGTGATTGTCCCGTGGCATAATACCCTTTTCCCCTACTCCGTTTCAGGAACATCTTTCTCGATGACGAACGCCCCGACATAATCGCAATCCTTGCAATGGTACTTGTAGCCGGTGACCAGTCCTGCTTCGTAGTACAGGCCGGCGCTGCCGCAATGGGGGCATGTGAGGACCTTCTTCTGCATCGCATCGGTAAAATCATAGGCGAATTTAACACTATCCCGGGATTGGGCAAAGTTAATTTACGGGTGCCGCATGCATTTTACCCATGCGTCTCATCGTCACCTCGGCCGAGGATGTCGCAAGCATGAACATCCGCGACAAGCTTCTCAAGCTGGCCGAGTGGGAAGAGACAGGGATATTTGAGGGGTCGCCGGTACTGAGCCGGGAAGATTGCGACATGGTGCTCATCAGGGACATCCATCTTCACAGGGAGCTTCTGGACGCGGATGTGGAAAAGGCCCTGGGCAAAAGGTACGATACAATGATATTTGCGTCCAGGCACAGGTCCGAATCAGGGCTTCGCACCCTTACCGTCCATGCACTGGGAAACTACGGCGCGGCTGACTTCGGCGGGCAACCGGGGAAACTGGTGCCTACCGACCCCCGTCTTATGACCAAGGCATTGCTCCTGCTGAAGAAATACGGTTCGGGGCTTGGGTTCGGCATATCGTTCGAGACGACCCATCATGGCCCATACCTTGAAACGCCGACATTTTTCATCGAGGTCGGCAGCAGCCCCGATGCCTGGCCGGAACCCGAACCGGCCAGAGCTATTGCCAGGGTCATTCTTGATTTGGGGGGCGGGGACATTACCGGCAGCGACGCGATAGGCATAGGCTTCGGGGGCGGCCATTACGCGCCGCGGCACACCGATGTCGTCGAGAGGGTGGGCATATCGATGGGCCACATGGTGCCGGATTATGCCATCGCGCGGGTCGACCGCGAGATGCTGGCGCAGATGATCGAAAGGACGCCCGGGGCGAGCGTCGCCTATTTCCACAAGAAAGCCGTGAAGAACCCCCGGAAGAAGGAACTGGCGGAGATGCTTTCAGAGTTTGGGGTCCGCGTGGTGCGCTCTGCGGATTTGGAACCAAGGGCCGGCATGCAAAAATTATAATAAACGCCCTACTAATCGGGTGGTCTCCTAAGGGGGGCAATTGCACATGCTAAAAGAATGCAGGACACACGGATATTTCAGAGACGAGGAATGCCCTATATGCGGTGAGCAAGGCAGATTCTTGATGAACGAAGAGGAGCTTGACAAGCTGGGCAGGACCATGGCCGGCGTTCTGCGCCACTTCCCCGAGCGCTACGGTCTCAGGATGAACAAGCATGGCTGGGTGGACCTCGAGGAGTTCATAACCCAGGTCAGGGACAAGCAGAGGCGGTTCAGATGGCTCAAACCCCATCATGTGCTGGCAATCATCGACACAGACCCGAAGGGCCGGTACCAGTTCAGGGACGGTATGATACGGGCGACTTATGCTCACTCGGTGGATGTCGAGCTGGACCTCCCCACCAGGGGAACCCCCGATGTCCTCTACTACCCGACCACCAAAGAGGAGAAGGACGTGCTTCTCGAGACCGGGCTCATGCCCTCGGACAGGAAGAAGGTGCACCTCAGCAGGACCATCGAGTCGGCCGTCATCGCCGGAAAGGTCCGCGACCCGGAGCCGCTGATATTCGAGGTCAACACCAAGGCAATGGTCGAAGCCGAGATGGTGATCATGAAAGCCGGAAACACTGTCTTCGTGGTGGATGCGGTACCCCCCGAATACCTGCGGCTGATGGAACCCGAGGAGGTCCCGGTCGTCGATGAAGAGCCGAAGATAAGGGAGAAAGAGCCCCGGAAGGAAGAACAAACCCGCCCCGAGGAATGAGATATCCGGCTCGGCGCCCATCATCTTTCAGCGGCAGATATATTATTCTCAGACAGCATTCGCGATGGCGGTGGAAAATTGAAGGAATACGATGTCATCGCCATAGGCAGCGGCTCCAGCATGAACATTATTTCGGCGCTCCAGGGCTCCGACCCTGAGCTCAGGGCCGCCGTAATCGACAAGGACGACCCGGGCGGCATATGCCTTACAAGAGGGTGCATTCCCACAAAGATGCTGGTGTATCCGGCCGAACTTGTGCGCATCATCCAGGAAGCGGGTAAATTCGGCATCGACGCGCCGATCAAGAAGATTGATTTCAAGAAAATCATGGGCCGGATGAGGTCGCATGTCCAACCTCAGATAGAGGGCATCAGGGCTGGCCTGGGCAGGTCGCCCGGCATCGATTATTATCCGGCGGTCGCGGAGTTCATAGCCCCATACACATTGAAGGTGGGCAAGGAAACCATCAAATCGAATTTCATACTTCTGTGCCTGGGCTCCGAGGTCCTGGTTCCGCCGATACCGGGTCTGGACAGAGTGAAGTACCTTACCAGCGATACCGTGCTGGGGATAGACAGGCTCCCCGATTCCATCGCCATCATCGGCGGCGGATACATCGCTGCGGAGTACGGCCATTTCTTCTCCGCGCTCGGCTCGAAGGTCACCATCATCGGCAGGAACCCGCGGCTGCTTCCCAAAGAGGAGCCGGAGGTGTCCGAGCTCGCCCTCAAGATGATGTCGAGGCACATGGACATAGCCACAAACCAGGAAGTTATCGAGGTCCAGGGGACGCTCGCCGGCAAGAAGAAGGTCGTAGCGAAAGACCGTGCCACCGGGAGAACCTTTGCTGTCTCGGCCGATGAGGTACTCGTCGCTGTTGGGCGAGCACCCAACACAAACATACTGCATCCCGAGAGGGCCGGAATCGAGCTGGACAGCAGGGGGTGGGTGAAGGTCGACGAATTCCTCGAGACGAGCCAGCCGGGAATATGGGCGTTCGGGGATGCGAACGGCAGGCATCTGTTCAAGCATGTGGCCAATTACGAATCCGGCATAGTGTACTACAATGCGGTGCAGAAGAAACGGGTGCCGGCGGACTACCATGCCGTGCCCCATGCAGTGTTCGCCCATCCGGAAATTGCAGGCGTGGGAATGACCGAGGCCGAGGCTGTCAAAGCCCACGGCGAGGATAAAATTCTGATCGGGCACTACAAATACGAAGACACTGCGAAGGGCATGGCCATGGGCGCGGAAGGTTATTTTGCCAAGATCATCGTCGAAGCTTCGGGAAGGAAGATACTTGGCGCCCACATAATCGGCCCGCACGCTTCCATTCTGATTCAAGAAATCGTGAACCTGATGTACACGCCTTCGGGATCAATTATTCCTGCAACCAAAGGCATGCACATACACCCGGCCCTGAGCGAAGTTGTCGAGCGTGCCTGCCAGCGGCTCATGTCCGTTGCCCAGTACCGACACCTTCAGCAGCATGAGCGCGGAGAGGCGCATGAGGAACACCACCATCACTGACTGAGGATATCTCACAATATTGTCGCGACCAGGCTGGCTATGCTGCTAAGAAATTCCTCGTCCTCCTCGGAGAACGGCTCCAGTTCATGGGAATCAATGTCAATTTCACCGACGAAATTACCCTCCCTGAGCATGGGGACCACTATCTCTGACTGCACCTTCGGGCTGCAAGAAAGGTAATTGGTCACCTCGCACACGTTCTGAACCACGAAAATCTTCTTGGTCTCTGCGCTCTGGCCGCATATTCCCTCGCCGAAATGGATGTTCACATGCTCGGTGGGGTCGCCCACGAACGGGCCCAGGACCAGTTCCCTATCCCTTTCCGGGTTGACAAGGTAGAACCCTACCCAGTCGTAGTAGTCCACGCCCTCCGCGAGAAGCCTGCAAATTCCTGCCATCTTCTCCGCAGCGCTGCCACGGCCCCCTATGATTCCCTCCACGCGGCCAAGCAGGTCGCCGAACAGTTTCTTCTTGGCCTGCCTGTCCATCATGGCACTTCCCCCCGCATTTCCTCCCAGGATTTCAGTGCCCGCCTGATGTGGGGTATCGTTATCGAGCCGCCGACAACCAGCCCGATGTCCAGTACCTCGATTATTTCTGCTTCCGAGACATTTGCCTTGTGGCACTGCACCAGGTGGTAATTGATGCAATCGTCGCACCGCAGGACGAGCGAGGCCACAAGCCCCAGCATCTCCTTCTGCTTGGCCGGGAGCGCCCCGTCCTCGTAGGCCTTTCCGTCCAGGTTCAGGAAGCGTTTCATGTTGGTGTCCGCCTTCGATAACATGAGCTCGGCCAGTTTCTCCCTCTCCTTCTGAAAATCTGCAATCTCGGTCATCTTGTTCACCTTCAAGAGTATGGAACTCACACTTTAATGGTTTTCCACGCCCCCTTCTTGAACCGCCAGCCTATGATGGCGGCCCTGACGTTGTACTCGACGACGAACGCAATCCAGGCTCCCAGTATTCCGAGGCCCATCGTGAAGCCGAAGACGAGCGCGATGGGAAGCCGCACCGCGAACATGCCCAGCGCTGCCACGTTCAGCGGCCAGCGCGTGTCTCCCGCACCCCTCAGGGCCCCCGAGAGCGTGAAATGAATGCCAATTGCCGGCATGGCGAGAGCCTGCAGGCGGATCCACAGGGCCGCGTATTCTATCGTGTCGGCATTGGAGACGAAAAGCCTGGCCATCGGTTCCGCGAAAACGAACATGATGGCGCCGATGCCGCACATCACCAGCATCGAGAGCTTGGTCGATTCCCAGCCGCATTTCTCGGCCTCCTCGGGCTTCTTGGCCCCGAGGTTCAGCCCCACGAGCGCTGTCGCCGCCATTGCGAAACCCATCCCGGGCATGAAGGCAAGCCCCTGTATCCTCGCGCCGATCTGGTGGCCTGCCAGCGCCGCAGTGCCGAAATACACTATGATTGCAGTATAGAGCAGAAATCCAATCTGGAGAACGGCCTGCTCAGCAGCGGCGGGCGTGCCAATCTTCATTATGCGGCGCACCACGCTTCTCATGTACCGTTTCCTCCTCAAAGGCATGTTGAGCATGAGCTTCCTCTTGGCCAGCAGAATAAAATAGACAGCCGCTCCGGCCATGAACCCTATCACATTGGCGATCGCTGCGCCCAACACCCCCATCTGCGGGAATCCCAGATAGCCGAATATCAGAATGTAACCCACTGCGATGTTCACGATATTCGTTATGGCGGCCATGATCATCGGCGTCTTCATGTCGCCCGCCCCCCTCAGCGCCGCGCCCATTATGAACTCGAAGAAGCTGAAAGCAGTTCCCAGGAAAACGAATTTTATGTATATCTCCCCGAGGGCCCGGACCTCGGGCGTAGCAGGGAACATGTCTATGAGATAGCCACCCAGGAACCACCCGGCCAGTGTCAGCGGTATTGTCAGGAGGAGGCTCAGCATTATGCTCTGTTCCATCACCCGCTCGGCCTTCTTCTTCTCTCCTGCCCCGACATGCCTGGCTATGAGGGCGATGGTTCCTGCACTAACTGCCATCATGATGGCATGGGCCAGAAATACCACTTGACTGCCCAGCCCGACGCCGGCAATGGCATCTCTGCCTGCCTCGTCCCCCAGGTTGCCGACCATGATCATGTTGACCGTGACAGTGAGGGATTGGAGCAGGTTGGTGAGGATGACCGGCCAAGTGAAGGCAAGGATCTCGCGACGCTTGGCTCCGTTGCCATTGCCGTTGCCCAGACTGAACCGTTGCATGCACTTGCGGAGACAATGAGAAATATTTAAACATATGCACGTATGTGCAAGTGTGCAAAAGTATTAATATGGCCGGCCGCATGAAGGCAAAATATGTCGGATGAGATCAGGGTCATAGACGACCCTAAAATAATTAAATTGGTCACGGACGAGACCCGGAGGGCGATACTGGAAATCCTGAGGGTGAACAGGCTATCGGTCGCCCAGATGGCCAGCATCCTGGAGAAGGACCAATCCACTGTTTACAGGCATGTCGAGAAGCTGTTGAAGGCAGGGCTCATCGAACAGGCAGGGGAGAGGAAGGACCACCACATTCCCGAGAAACTCTATAGCAGGACCGCAAAGATTTTCTTTCTGGCGCCGGGGGTGGATTCGGTGCCCGGCAACGATGCAATGCTGAAACAATTGGCAAAATCGAGCGGGGCTGTCACGGGAATGCTCGGCCAGATAGGGTACCCGGCAGGCGACGAGGATGCCACGAACGCGATGTTTGTCGAGATGGAGAAGGTGGTTTCCAGGAAATTAAGGGGCCTGAAACCAGACTCCACTCTGAATTTCTATACATTGTGGAAGCTCCAGACCGCAATAATCATTCTTGAGATGGACAGAGATCCAGCACTCAGGGCGAAATTAAAGCGATTCGTCGAATCCTACCATGAAAAGTGAAACGCCTATTCGGGCGGCCTCAGACCCATCTCTATCTCCTTGGCTTTCACCATTGCGATGCACTGCTCCTTGGTGAGAACCCCGGATTTGTAGCCCTTGTTCAGCCATTTTTTGTAGGTCAGCAGTTCCTCGTTTGCCTTTTCCAGCTTTCCGCCCGAAAGAGGGGTCCATCTCGGCTTGGGGATAGGCGTGGACGGTGCCGGTTGGGCGGGTGTTGGCGGTGTGGCCTTTTTAACGGGTTCCGGAGGCGGGGGCGGCGATGGCGAAATCTGGGGGGGCACATCTTCGACTTGCGGCACCGGTTGCTTGGTCTCAGGGGGCACTGGAGACATCTCAGGCGTTTCCTCGGCGGCCTGCGGGTCATTGTTATCTTTTTTGCCGAATGACGAGAAAAGCCCCTTGCTCTTCTCCTTCTTCCGCTTGCCGCGCGCCTCTATTTTTTCCAGGTCGGCATACATATCCCTAGCTGTCAAAGTCTCTTCCTCTTCTGTGGTACAATAGGCAATCAACGATATAATCTTTATTATGTGTTAATGGGATTCACACGCAGATAATTTCCCCTATGGCATGTTAATATATTCAGTACCGATACCCCATTGCATGAATCAAAATCTCAGCCGCGTCGCAAATTTTTCACCTTTGAAAAAGAAGCTTGAAGATGATGTGATAGGTAACTCAAGTTTCATCGCCAAGGTATTTCATGGCGACGGGGAGTTCAAGGTATTCGCAACACAGAATCATGAAGCGGGCGTGGCCATCCATGAATCCCGAAATCACTTGATATTCTTTGGGGATTGGACTCAAACCGAGCTGCCTTTCGAGCTCTTGCCGAACGCCGGTTTCTTCGTCTCGTCAAGCCCTCCCGAGGCCATAGAGCGATTGAGGCCGCACTACGAGGTTACCGGGGAATGGCCATGCTGGCATTACCTGGCCCCGGAAGGCTTCGGCCCCGGAGACTGGGACGGCCTGGACCCCATACTGCCTGAGGAAGTGCCCTCGATCTCAAAATATTGGACACTCAGCGAGGAACCTGCGCGGGAAATGGCCGAGAGGGTGAGGAAATATGACAGCGCCTGCGTCAGGGTTGACGGGGTTCCGGTTTCGTGGTGCGGCATGCATTTCGAGATAGAGGGTGTGGGCAATCTGGGATTCGCCCACACGCTGGAGGAGCACCGGAGAAAGGGATATGCGGCGCTGGTGACCAAAGCCCTGGTGAACCGGCTGGCCGCCAGAGGCCGGCGCGGGACTGTCCATGTGATCAAGGACAATGCTAACAGCATCGCCCTGTGCCAATCGATGGGTTTTCAGGTGGTCGGCGAGCTCACCTGGGCGGAATTCGCCCCTAGGGCCTGAACCCGCGTGCGAAACCAATATATAGTGACCCCTCTTTGTGCGGATGCTCTTTCGAGCCAATGACTGATGAATTGCCCCACTGGCGGGCAATGAAGGAGGAATTGAAATGGCAAAACCCATGTATGTAAGATTCGAGATGGACAAGGAACTCGTTGACAAGACCTACCAGCTTGTCGAGCTGTCAAGGGACACCGGCAAACTGAGAAAAGGCACAAACGAGGTGACGAAGCTAGTGGAAAGGGGGACGACCAAGTTCGTGGTCATCGCGGAGGATGTGCAGCCCGAGGAGATACTCGCCCACATGCCGCTGCTGTGCGACGACAAGAACATACCCTACGCCTATGTGCCCAGCAAACAGGAGCTCGGCGTGGCCTGCGGATTGGAAAAACCCACTTCCTCGGTAGCGGTCATGGACGCCGGCAAGGGAAAGCCCCTCATGGAGGAGATTGTCGGAAAGGTAGCTTCCCTGAAGAAGTGATTGCCCAAGGTGTTTTAAAATGATGAATGACAGCATACCGGCCGAAGTGGTCGAGATAGTCGGCAGGACAGGCATGACCGGGGAAGCAGCCCAGGTCAAGGTCAGGGTCCTCGACGGCAGGGACAAGGGCAGGATAATCACGCGCAATGTCATAGGCCCCATACAGCTTGGGGACATTCTGATGCTCAGAGAAACCCAGAGGGAAGCCAGGAAGCTGGGAATGAGGTAGGCGGTAACATGGTCGAAAACAGAACATGCTCTTTTTGCGGAGAAGCCATCGAACCGGGCACCGGGAAGATGTTCATCAGGAAGGACGGGACAGTCTTCAATTTCTGCAGCAACAAATGCAAGAAGAACAACATCGGCCTGGGGAGGGTCTCACGGCGCACGCGCTGGACCACCAGGTATGTCGAGCTGAAGGCGACGGCCTTGGGAAAGGAAGCCGCCGGCGAGGATGCGCCGGCCGAGGCACCCGAGGAAGAGAAGCCAAAACAGAAGAAAACGCCGGCCAAGAAACCCGCCAAGAAGAAGGCGCCCGCTGAAAAATCAGAGTGATACGATGGAGCGCACCTTCGTCATGGTCAAGCCGGACGGCGTCCAGCGGGGCATAGCCGGAAAGGTACTCTCGCGTTTTGAGGAGAAAGGCCTGAAGCTCGCGGCCGCCAAGCTCATGACCATCGATGCAGAGCTCGCCGCGAAGCATTACGGCGAGCACAAGGGCAAACCATTTTATGAAAAGCTCGTGAGCTTCATAACATCCGGCCCTGTCCTGGCCATGGTCTGGGAAGGCGAAGACGCCATCTCGGTCGTGAGAACCGTCGTCGGCAAGACCAACCCCAAGGAGGCGGGCCCCGGCACGATACGGGGAGACTTCGGCATGACCACCGGCCGGAACATAATCCATGCTAGCGACTCGCCGACAAGCGCCGAGCGTGAGATTGGCCTCTTTTTCCAGAAAAACGAGATACAGGAATACCAGAGGATAGACGAAACCTGGCTTTATGAATGATATTACTTCAGACCCCTGACGACCATCTTGCCGACATGCTTTGAACATGCCTCTGCCATGTCCTCGATGACCTCGTTGTCATACGGTTTGACGTCCCTCAGCTTCTCATCCCAGGCGTGGAAAGGCGCGAACTGCTGAAGCACATATTTCTTTGGTTTCCGCAGGGCCTTCGCAATCTCCAGGATGTCTTTCTTCGTGTGGATGCCGGGGACGACCGTGGTCCTGAACTCGTAATTGATTCCGGAACTCTTGATGATATCAATGGAACTTTCTATTTTCTCGAGGTCGGCCTTCACCCCTGCGGCCTTGTAATACCTCTTGTCCAACGGGCCTTTGACGTCCATGGCCACATAGTCGAGGAGCTTCTCCTCAAACAGCCTTTCCAGGATTTCGGGGCAGGTGCCGTTCGTGTCCAGCTTCGCCAGCAATCCAAGTTTTTTTATCTTTCGGAGCCAGCCCATTATGTCCGGCTCCAGGAGGGGCTCGCCCCCGGTGATGCAGACGCCGTCCAGGAAGTCCCTGTGCTTCCTCAGGTTGGCGCTCACGGACCGCCAGGACTTCTCCGGATACCTGTCTGGATCCTCCAGCAGCTCCCAGTTGTGGCAGAACGGGCACCGGAAGTTGCACCGGGCCGTGTAGAGGACCATGACAATCTTCCCGTCCCAGTCGAGGAATGAGGTGTCGATGATGCCGCGTATCATGCGGCCACCCAGGTTCCGAAACGATTAAAATCTGTCGATTAAGGGATGATACGGGTTCCCGCCTTCCCCGCCATGGCCTCGACCAGGTTCTCGTGGCTGGCGATGATCGCCCTGCGGCCGCCGTTCTCGATGAACTCGATGGCGGCGCGTATCTTCGGGCCCATTGAGCCGGGGGGAAACTGTCCGTTCTCCAGGTGTTTCCCGGCCTCCGCGACAGACATTGTGTCCAGGTCCTTCTGGTCAGGTTTTCCGAAATTGACCGAGACCTTGTCGACGGCAGTGAGAATTATCAGTTCGTCCAGGTCCAATTGCTGGGCAAGTTTCGAGGAAGCGTAGTCCTTGTCGATCACGGCCTCGACGCCGTCCAGGGTGCCGTCCTCGAGCTGGATCACAGGGATTCCGCCGCCCCCGCAGGCTATGACTATCTTGCCCTTCTCCAGGAGGTGCTGGATGGTGTCCTTCTCCACTATCCTTATGGGCCTCGGGGATGGGACGACCCTGCGCCAGCCCCGGCCCGAATCCTCGACGACGTTCCATTTCTCGGCCTTCGCAATCTCCCCGATATCCTCTTTCGAGAAGAACTGGCCTATCGGTTTCGTGGGATTCTGGAAGGACGGGTCCTGCTCGTCAACGACAACCTGGGTGATGATAGTGACAACGTCCTTGCGCACCGCCTTGGACTTCTTCACCGTGTTCTGCATGGTCTGCTGGAGCATGTACCCCATGCTTCCGACAGTCTCCGAGACGCACATGCCCAGCGGGTAGGGCGGGATTATCTTCCTGGCATTCTCGTGGCGGCGGATTGTGTCTCCGACCTGCGGCCCGTTTCCGTGGGTGATGATGATGTCGTAGCCCATCTCGACCACCTTTATCAGCTTGGCGCAGGTGTCCCTGGCATTGGTGAACTGCTGGTAGATGTTTCCGTCCTCACCCTCCTTGATGAGCGCGTTCCCGCCTATGGCGATGATTGCCGTCTTCAAACATATCCCCCTTCGAAGGAAAGTCCGAATCCAGGATTGGTTATTTAATGGTTGCTTACGGATTGGGTCTGGGGTCTAGGGTCTAGGGACTAGGGTCTAGGGTTGCTCACATATGTTTTATGCTGGCTGTCACAAACAGCCAGCAAACCCTAGCCCCTTTATCACATTTTGTAAACAAAGACCCTTTATTCCATATTGTATGCAAAGCCCCTAGACCCATTATTCCGTTTTGTAAGCAAAGCCCCTAGCCCCCATAGTCATTTTAATAACAATTCCCACACAGCCAGCAACTCGAAGAATATCCTTCGCTCCGCCACTCTCCTGGCCGAATATAGGCTCCGGGCGGCTTCCAGGACACCGCCCTCGCTCTCGGACGATGTCAGCAGGTAAATCCTCCCGCCTGGGGCAATATGCTTGGGTGCCTGCTCCAGGAATCTCACGGAAATCTCGTGGCCTGCCTCCCCACCGACCAGGGGCCGTCTCTCCGCCTCCGAGAGCCCCTCGGAATCCTGCGACGAGAGATACGGTGGATTGAAGATAATCACATCGAAAATCCCCCGAACCTTTACGAACAAATCAGATACCGCCAGGTCAATGTCGAGGGCGTTGACAGCAGCGTTCTGTCGGGCATTCTCAACCGCATCCAGCGAAATGTCCGCGGCCTTCACCCGATACCCGGCCTTGGCGCAGTGAAGGGCGATGATGCCTGTCCCACAGCCCATCTCCAGAATGCGCTGGCCCTTCCCCGCCTTCACAGCTGAGAGCAGGAGGAGAGTATCCTCGGCAGGCGTGTAGACGCCCGGAAAAGTCTCTATTTTCATGGATGGGTCGAGTTTCACGCTCCCGAATCCCCGAGCGATTATTTAATCCGAACGTTACCTTTAAATCGAATCTTCGGTTGAAGTTCATCGGATGCTCGAATATATTCCCATACCCGCCATCATAATCGGTTCCCTGGCATATGCCTGGTGGCGGAAAGCATATCTCACCCAGGTCATGGTGATTGCCAATTTCCTCATCTTCCTCTACATGCTGGTCCTCGCCCTCACGGACAACCCTGCATGGGGCGGGCTCGGGGACGCTTTCACATTCGTTCCGGCGCGGATACTCGACCCTGTGTACCTGCCGACCATAGTCACATCCATGTTCATGCATATCGACCCGATGCATCTGATCAGCAATGTCCTGATACTCTATCTCATCGGGTTGCCCCTGGAGGAGCGCATCGGCACCGGAAAGTGGGGCATCATATACCTTGCCAGCGGCATCTCGGGCACCCTGATGTACTTCATGTTCAACACCGGTTCCGAGACCCACCTGCTCGGAGCTTCGGGCGCCATATTCGGTCTCGGCGGCGCGCTGCTTGTCCTTTATCCCAAGGATAGGATTCCCATGTTGCTGGGTCCCATATTCAGCATGCGGGCGCCTGTCTGGGCTGCGGTCGGCATAATGTTCGTGTGGGAAACGATACTGGTTTTCCTGCAGGTGGACGACGGCACCGCTCACCTGGCCCACATCGGCGGGTTCGCGTGCGGCATATTCCTGGCGCCGGCGATTGCCAAACGGGTCAAGAAGGAGAAGGAGATAGCTCTGGATTTCGAACTCCTGAGACAGATGGCCAGGAAGCCGGAGGATGTCCTCATGCTCGAGAAGATAGAGAACGAGACTGAGCAGGACGTGAAATTCGCATGGCTGGAGTTCTTCCTCAAAGAGGCGGCGAGATGCCCCAAGTGCAAAAGGCAGCTCGGAGAGGGCTATGCCAAGTCCGGCCGGGGAAAGGCCGTGCCCGGGGAAAAACTCAACTGCGCCTGCGGCCAGTCATACGATATCTGGAAGTGAGCCAATGTACGTCGGAGTCGATGACACAGACTCGGTCAACGGCATGTGCACGACCTACCTGGCGACAGAGCTGGTGAGGGAATTCTCCGACCTTGATTTGATTGGCCATCCGAGACTGGTGCGGCTCAACCCCAATGTCCCCTGGAAGACCCGCGGGAATGCCGCAATCTGCGCCCGGTTCGGCGAAGGCACGGGCAAGCCAACAGTCATCGGCAATATCGGCGGCCATGAAGTCCTAGCCTATGATGCAGGGAAGCCTGCAGTGCCTACCCGGGAGCATTTCGAAAGGGTATGCGCCCTTGTGGAGCGCCTGGCCTGGTTCGAGGACCCCAAGACCAACCCCGGTGTGGCTGTCTCATCGGTCAAACCCCCTCAGGGACTTTACTGGAAGGCTGTGCACGAGGTCGTGGAGCTTCGCCCGCACCTTGGCGAGGCCAACCCGGATTTCAGCAGGGGCTGGAAGAACAGGCGCGGCCTCATCGGCGCTGTTTCCGCAATGGCCTGGCGACCGCGCGACAGGACCTACGAGCTCATCGCCTATCGCGCACCCAATAAATGGGGGACAGCCAGGAATATCGACGCCGCCAGCGTGGTCGAGATGGACAGAAAATACCCAGGCACGTTCAACAATTACGATTACGAGGAACAACGCCCAGTGTTCGCCCCGGCCTCGCCCTGCCCCATCCTTTACGGTATCAGGGGCGATTCGCCCGATTACCTGCGTGATGCGATGGGCACGGTGAAGAGCGAGAAGGTTGATCGATGGCTGATATTCCTCACCAACCAGGGCACCGACGACCACATAATCAACGCCAGCATTTCAAATATGCAGCCCTTCACCTCTGTGAGGGTGAGGGGGAAAGTCGACGGCCTACCTAGGATAATCGAAGGCGGGCATCTCATTTTTCCCATGACCAACGGGCGAAAAAATGTGGATTGCACCATCTACGAGCCGGCAAAAAAGTTCCGCTGGGTGGGCCAGCAGCTAAGGCCGGGGGACCGGGTGACTGTCCATGGCGCCGTCAGGGAAGAACCGCCCACAATCAACGTGGAGAAGATATGCATCGAGAATCTGGCTGCTGTTACCGAGAAAACGGCCAACCCCCTGTGCAAAAAGTGCCACAAGCGCATGAAGTCCTACGGCAGAGGCCAAGGCTACCGGTGCGCGAAGTGCGGGGCCAAGTCCCGGGACGCGGAGTTCTCCCTGGTCAAGAGATCCCTGGCTCAGGGATGGTTCGAGCCGCCGGCCGGAGCGATGCGGCATCTGGCCAGACCCTTGAAAAGAATGAAATAGGAACACTCAGGAATTTATCGTCCAAACTGTATCAGAAGGAACATGCACCCAGTAACCTTGTCCCGGCCTCATTATATAAGTCGGCCCGACCTCTTGGATGTAGGGCGATGCAGGGTCGAACACCTCCACCCGGTCCGCGCCAGTGCCCCACAGGGCGGTAGCCACGGTCTGCTCGGTCATGGATGGATAACCGACCATGTTCCAACCAGAGTATAGATTGATGTTCACTGCAGTAGCAGGCATGACGCCAGATACACCGGTCGTCAGCATCTGGTTGCCGCCATTTGCGGTTATCCAGAGCCATATGCCCATGGAGTTGGTCATGGTCGGCATATCGTTGGCGACTCCACCCACCCTGTAGGACTTCCATGGGTCTGCGGGCGTCTGCGGGTTGTACCACTTGGCCATGGTCCATGTTGTTCCACCATCGCCCAGAGTCGTGTCGTTCAGTATTGCCTGTATATTGCCGGATACCTCTATCGGGAACGATACGAACACCCAGCTATTGGGGGATTTTCCTGTAAGGTCTATTTCGTAGGGCGGTGGGGGTAAGGGTTCCTGCACTGAGTTCGTATTCTGTTCCTCGTTGCCAAGAGCATCCTCCGCCCTGACGATGTACCACCAGAATGTGGCATCTGCCGTTCCCATGCCGTCGTCCTGATAGGAAAAGGTGCCCGCAGGCACGATGGCTATGAGTGAGTATGTGCCAAATTCGGAGTCCGACCTGTAGATATTGTATTCGGCAAGGTCAACCTCGTCGTGGGTCCAGTACAGCGTGTTGTCATTGGTCCAGGTGTATGGGGCCACAGATTCGACGACAACATGTAAGAAATCCACGCTGATTGGCTGCCTGGTAGTTCCCGCAGCCACTCCCCAGAGGATGTTTCCGCCGGAGATGTAGTCATCACAGTTTTCAGTGATGGAACGTGTCATGGTTGCGTCAGTGGTGGCAAGGTATGCCTGTGTCCCACCGATGACATCCCATGTCGCACCCGCAGCGTTGTAGGCGTATATGGTCGCAGTCAAGCCGGCATTCCAATATCCTTCGAAAGTCAGGTCAATCTGGGTAACCAATGACGGGGTGATGTTCGTCGCGAACTGGTTCTTCAGGAAGATATAGTCCCCGAATCCAGGTGTGGCACTTGTTGCGCGAACATCGTTCGATAACCCCGCGTTTGTATATTGTAGGTCCGTAAGCTCGGTTGCGCTGTTCGGCGTGGTGAATTCCCCTCCTGTGTTGCTGTCCACAATACAGAACCATACATTGTGCGGCCCTCCTGCAGCGGTTGTTCCAGTGGTTGTCAGGGTTTCGCTATCCGTGTTGGTGCCTTCGCCGTACTGGTCCACAGACAGCGCGCTTGGTGCTGCCGGTGGAATCAGGTCCAGGATGTAGTAGCCGGCTTCAGGCGCAAATCCTGGCATTGGCGGGATGGGTTCGTCAGAGCCTATGCCCACCGCAGATGCTATCCATCCGTAGGTTCCAGTGCCGCTCACGATGGTGTATGCATATGAACCGTCCACGCTGGCATCATTACCTGCAAAGACCCAGTTCACACCGCTGTCCATTGTGTAATACAGGTTGATGGAAACGGGGTTGTTGGCGTAACTGTAAGTTATGGTGATGTTCACCTCATTAGTGGGTCCGCCTATCGGCCCCTCCGCAGAGGCCATCGGCGTTGTGGCAATTATGTCGAACGTTGTCGATGTGAAGGGGCCCCAGTTGTTGGTGGGGGATGCTGCGTCCCTTGCGTGCACGAACAAAGTGTGCCTGCCTGTTGGCAATCCGCCCGAGCCAGTGTAGGTCGCCCTCACTGCCTCGGTAATGCTGTTGAAGCTGCCATCAACCGCGGTCATCGCTATGCCAGCGCCGTTCGGGCCGGTTATGTCAATGAAGCATTCCGCAGCGTTTATGTTGGATAGGCCTCTGCCGTCATCTGTGACTGTCGCGTTGAACCACATCGTGTCGCCCTTCATGGTCGGTTCTTTGTCCGCCGACACGCTGCCTGCGATGCACTTCGGCCCCATATTGTCAATTCCGATTATAGTAAATGTACCAGATTCGCTGTAGTCTGTGAGTGTTGCATATGTGGCGACACTGCTCGCTACCGCTTTCACCTTGTATTGGTTTCCAGTGAGAAGATTGGCCGTGTTCCAGGCATAACCGATTGCTGTGCCTGCAAGACCCGTAGCCAGGGGTGCCCATGCCTGTCCGCCGTTGGCGCTGTAATACACATCGATGCTGTTGGCTCCAGTCACCTGCCATGTGATTGATATGTTGCTGGACTCGGACTCACCGCCGGTGGGGTAAGTGAGGTCGATGGTCGGGTGGTTGCCTCCGAGCAGCCACTGTATGGTCTCGTCCAGAATGCCTGCCCTTTCCGTGTCTATATGGCCCAGGTCAGGCCTATAGTCGTTGTGACCGTTGTTCGTCGAAGCTATCATGTCATGGCTGAATCCGTCGTAGACTATTCTTGCCTGTCCTCCGGTTCCTCCGCTGCTCTGGGTTGCGCCTGCGCAGTTCCCGCCGCCGGCATGGGCGTTGTAGTCCCAGTCGCGTGTTCCGCCTGTGAGCAAGGTCAGGTCATCGGGCCAGAACCTGTTATTGGCAACCGGGTAGTCATACGCTTCGACTTCGAGGTCGATGTTGTTGAAGACGTAGATGTCATTTATCGTGTGCCCGCAGTCCATGACCTGGAAACTCCCCACCTCGGTTCCTCCGCCGCCGTCGGCATCGTCCCGTTTGTATTGAGTCTTGGTGTAGTATTGGAACCATGTCACATCTCTGTCTGTTCCGATTGCATCACACATGTCCCAGCCGATGTCCTGGCCGCTCAGGAACAGCATCGGGCGTGTGCCCATGGGGGTCATAGTCTGGTCAAGATATTCTCCGAGAACGGCCCTGTCAGATGCTCCGATCTGTGGGTATCCCTCGGTCACGAACCACACGACCATCGTGTGTGAGTTCATGTCAGCCAGGCTGGGTGTTCCGTAAACCTTGAAGTCCCAGTGCGTGTAAGTCCAGCCGTATGAGTTCAGGTTGTTAATCCAGTCCAATTCGTAAGGCGTACCGGAAAGCGGTGAGGTGGTCCCGTCATCATCATCTATAAGCAACACAAGATTGCCTCCGGTCCCGGCATTGTCGGTGGAGAACATGTAGTGGTCACCGCCATTGTTGTCGCGTACCGAACGGCCCCTGCAGTCGGTTGATTCAACGTCATAATAGTAGACACTGGCCGGCGTCAAGTCCTTCAGGACTACCTTATGGTTGATAGCGAGCGCATCTATATGTGAGGATTTGCCCAGTGCGACCGTAGTTCCATAATAGATTATGGAATTCGCATTTTCGTTAGTGGTCCAGTGGATGACGGCTGCTGTCGGCAGGATGCCGTCTGCGTACACATTCGTGATGACAGGACCCCTGAGGTCCACTTTGGCGTAGGCATGGGAATCATGGGCCGGGCTGGAATCCGCGTAGGTCGCGGTGATGACTTCGCCATTGAACACCTGGAGTATGCCGTCGCCGGTGTGGATTATTCCGATGCCGGTGGATATAGTTCCGCCCTTGTAAACGCCTGAGTTTGTAGCCGTGGCTGGAACCGATACTGTCTCGCTGTCGCCGCCGGTCGTTGTCAGGGTCACATTGATGCTCCCGGCCGGGTTGTTCGTGTCCTCGGCGCTCACGCTAATTGTGTCGGAATCATCGTAAACCGTTCTGTCCAGGAACACGTTGCCGTAACCGTCAGCCAGGGCGCCCGAGACTACCAATGCGAAATTCTGCGGTCCCAGGGCGATTGCCGCGCCAGTCACCCGTATGGTGTATATGCCTGCGACCGGGGCTGCAAAGTTGACGCATTCAACGTTGTTAGTGGTATCGTTGTTTCCTCCTGTGGCGGACCATCCACCGCTGAACACATTGCCCTTGTACTGGGTCCCGCCCGGAACTGTGACAAGGAGGTTCAGGTCGTTGACGAGCATCTTGGATGCAGCCGGGTCTCCTTCGTAGTCTGAGTACACGAGTGAAACCTTCAGCCTTGTTCCGGCGTTCACGCTGTAACTGTATTCCACGTAATCATTCGTCAGAAGGCCGTTCGCGTTGTCCACCGCTGCCGTCTTGATGGTGTCGCCCGAGAAGTAAAGGCTGTTCTCCAGGTGCACCCTGCCCCAGCCCTCGTTCATGTTCGGTATCTGGCCAAGAGGGTTAGCTCCGTTTATCAGGGTAGCCTTGATAAGGGCCGCGGACGGGTTGATTGTGTTGGCTGCGACTTCAGCGCCGGTGGGATACCAGCCTTCGGTGTAGTACTGCCGGACCAGGGCGACACAGCCGGCGACGGCCGAGCAGCCCCCTGAGGTCCCACTGCCATCAATGTAAGTAGATGTTGAACCCCCAAATACCGAAGTGGTACCCTCTCCTGGTGCCATGACATCTGGTTTGTATCTGCCATCGGCTGTCGGTCCCCTGCTGCTCCAAGTTGAAACCGCACTGCCTGTTTCTGTTACCGAGCCGACAGTAATGATGTTCTTTGCTTCTGCTTGGGTGTGTATCGTCGATGCAGACGGCCCATCGCCCCCCGTAGGAAACACGATGTTGTAATCCTGGCTGTCCCAAACATACCTGTCGATGACTGCGGTCGTTTCACTATAGGCATAGCCACCGCCCCAACTGCTGCTATGTATCTTGGCGCCGTATATCGACTCGGCACCACCGAAATAATCGTTGTACAAGTCGCTGGGCGTCCATATGTAACTGCCCTCGTCGACGCTCGGTGTGCCGGGGTCATCGGGGCAACAAAGGTCCTCCATGACCAGTTGGGCCATGAATGCATGACCGTCGTAAGTTGTTGGCGTGTAAGCCCCGTACGGCGGTCCGTCTCCGAGCGCTGTTCCCGCAACGAAGCTGCCATGATAGCCGACGCTCGCTTCATCGCCAATCTCTCCGATGGAGTCGCCCGGAACGTAGTTGGCGAGTATTTTTGGTTCGTTACCGGCCGGCCCGTATACATACCCCTGGAAATTCTGATGGTAAACCCTGACACCGCTGTCGCCGATTGCTATTATCTGGTTTTCACCGTTTATGCCGTGGGTGAATATAGGCCAGCCGCCAGTAGTCGAACCGGACTGCACGAACTGGGTCGTGCTGTCGTTCATGGGTTCGTTCAACTCAATTTGAGAAATGAACCTGACCTCTGGCATGGATGCCAGTATGTCAAGGTACGATGAATCTATCCTCAGGCTGACCAGGTTGGTCTTATCGTTGTGCGCGACGCCCAGTACCTCTCCGCCGACCATCTTCAGAAGCTTGACCACGTACGTATTCGTGGTGTCGGGGAAAAGCGTGACGGAAATATCAACCATCCCGCTGTCCCGGCTCAGTGTTGGGTCCAATTTGTATACTGGGTGGTAGTCGCCGAGCCATCTGACGCTGCCGAGGCCCCTGATTTTATCCACCTGGTCATCCTGCAGACGCACAAGATAGGCATTGTCCGGGATGTATGAGATAATCTCCACACCGTTGTTGGCCAGTTCGTTCTTCCAGTCCTCGGTTATCGGGCTGTTTGTCTGAACGATGTAAGGCATCTTTGTGTTTGGAATTACCGGAGGGCGGCTCATCAGCGCGTCGGGGATTGCCGGAAGGCTGACAAGCGGGTCGAATTGAGCGTATTTGAGATGAACAAATTTATTGATTGGAAAATTCTGAACATCCTCAACAGGGGTATTTTCGCCCACACTTTTCACAGAAAAACCGCTTGTTATTTGCATCAACGCAATTAAACAGCACACAACCATCAATGTCATCAATTTTTTCATGAAGTCCCCGCACTTGCTCTTATGTACCGATAGTATGGTTTTACTGAATAATAAGGTTTACGGCTATACAGAAAGCCCGTATGAGGGTATGTTGTTCGATGCGGCATCTGGCCAAGCCGCTCAAGAGGAAATGACCTCTGAGATCTGCTCCAGGATTCTCGAATGCAGCATCATATTCCTTGATTCGCTGTCGAAATAATCCTCTCCTGGCCCGCATTTGCCGAACTCGAAATCGTATTCCACGTCCATGAGCACCAGGAACTCCGGGGCCATCGGCCTGAGGCCCCTCGGATGCCATGCGTTCCCTGTGAGCATCTCGTTCACCAGTTCAGGCTCAAGCCTGCCGTGAGCGACATCCAGGACGGCCGCGAGCATCCGCCTCACCAGCTCCCACAGAAATCTCTGGGCCTTGATATCCGCAAGAATGAGGTTTTCTTTTTTCGTGAAATCTATGGCATCTATCCTTAACAAAGTGTTCTCATCGCCCGTGTCTTTCTTTGAAAATTGCCTGAAATCGTGCTCTCCCACGAACAGTTTGGCCGCCTTCTTCAGTTCATTGATCGGCGGCGCACCATCGGCCGGCAGGACATATCTGTACCACCTCTGCCTTGCATGGCGGGGGTTGAAGTCCGGCGGCACTTCCGCCAGGGCATGGAAGCGGATACCGTCGAGCTCGGAATTGAGAATGGGAACCACACCCTTGGCAGGGAAGTCCGTGTCGATGGCGATCACATTGCCCGCGGCGCTGACGCCGCGGTCGGTCCTGCTGGCGCTCTGCAATGTGTCTGCGATGCCCTTTGTCAGCAGTGCCCGGAGAATCTCTCCTTCCACGGTTGTCCTGTCGGGCTGCCTGGCATAGCCCTCGAACTTTGTCCCGTCATAGGCGAACTTCAGCGCGTACCTCATTGGCCCCTTGAACACGTTCTATTTATAAATCTCCCACTATCGGGAGGCGATGCCCGATATAAGAGTCATTCTGGTCGAGCCCAAGTTCCCTGGGAACATCGGCTCGGTTTGCAGGGCGATGAGCAATTTCGGCCTTGACGAGCTGGTGCTGGTCAATCCCTGCGACCTTGGAGACGACGCCTTCAGGTACGCCAAGCACGGCAGGTTCGTGCTGGACAAGGCCAGGACCGTCAAGAGGCTGGAAACCGCCCAGAAGGGCCTGGACATGGTCGTGGGAACCACCGGCCGCCCGACAGGAAGCGACAAGAAATTCCTCAGGGAGCCGATTACTCCCAGGCAGTTCGCGGAAAAGTATTCGGGGACAGCAGGTAAAGTCGGGATCTTGTTCGGCAGGGAGGATTACGGGCTGTACAACGACGAGCTGAGGAACTGCGACGTGCTTGTCACCATCCCCACACATGAGATAAACCCGATAATGAACCTCTCACACGCCTGCACCGTCGTATTCTACGAGATGTTCGCCCAAGGCAAGAAATCCCGGGGGAAGAAGCTTGCAGGTTCCACCGAAAAAGAGGTGCTCAACAGAGTGTTCTCCGAGCTCCTGGACGAGATAACCTACGCTCCCCACAAGAAAGCGAAGACCAGGATAATGTTCCGCAAGATAGTGGCGAGGTCCGGGCTCTCGACCTGGGAGTTTCACACACTTGCCGGCGTGTTCACGAGGGCAACGAAATCTGTCCGACGGCTCAAAGATAACATGAAGTGATTATTCTTAAAATACCTGTCTGGCGGTTGACATGTCCGTTCCGCAGAACGGAAGTCAGATAAGTTTCCCGCCGTTCTTCATGACCAGCGGGTTGAAAGTCGCGAAATCGGCCTGATGGATGAACACTGTCTCGATGACCTGGGGCGCGCCCTCTCCTTCCTTGGCATGGCAGGCGATTATGTTGGCCACCTCATCAGGCAGCCCGGCCATCTTGGCCATGACAGTTCCCGAAACGGGATGTCTGAGACATGCCCCAGTTTTCGATTTTTTGTACCCGCCCTTGCCGTCCGGCGTGGTCTCCAGCAGCTTTCCGACGTCGTGTAGCAAGCCGCCCACAATCAGCCGGTCCATGTCAATTTTGTAGGGCATCTTCTTGTAGCTGTCCATCTGGGCGGTTGCCAGCCCCATCGCTCCCTTGGTCACGGCCTTGGTGTGCTCGACGAAGCTCACTCCGTGGCAATCTGTCAGCAGGGTGAAAGGCATCTTCTCCAGCTCCTTGACGGTCTTCCAACCCCCGTCCTTGCAGCCCTTGACCCAGACCTGGACGGTCATCCGACGCATCTTCCTGTCCTTTATCTGTTTCAGGAACTCCCCGAAAATCTTCTCGATGTCTTTGTCGGTTATCATAGGATCACAGCTTCACAATGCCCATGGCCTTGTCCGTCTTCTGCTGGCTCTTTTTACCGTCCTTCTCCAGCCCGCAGAGCGCCCTGATGCAGTCCACGTTCTCCGGGACCACGTCGGACTCCTGGTGTATGGCCTGCGAGTAATACAGCATGTCGCCGACCACATTGACGCCGTCCTTCCAGACCGCGATCTCGTACAGGTCGGCACGGTCCCGGCTCAGGTCCTTGGCAATCTCCATCACCTGGGCGGTGGATTTCACCCCGTCCTTGGTGCTGACGAATATCACGCGCGGCGCGGCCTCCCAGACCTTGAGAACCTCTGCGGTTGTTGCAGGCTTCTTCAGCTTCACGGCCAACTGGTGCAGGTGCATTATGGTCGTCGGAACTTTCACAGCCATTGACTGGATGTTCAGGCCGAGCATGCAGCTCTGCGCGTCTGGCCCGTGGTGGCTGGGGACTTTCACTTCCGGCTCGATGGCGTTTATGGGGCCTGTCTTGGAATCATATGGGTCGGCCGCCCGTCTCACCATCACGGCCATGACATTCTCGATGCCGAACGCCTCCTGCAGCGGGAACAGGGTCCTGCACAGGCCGGTGGTGTTGCATGAGACCACTCTGGCGTAATCCTTGCCCAGCGATTCGGAATAGTTGGCCGTGGAATTGAATGAAAGACCGGTCAGCTTGTGCTTCTCCCCGCCCTGGAACAGCGCCTTCTTGCCCAGTTCCCTGTAGACCTTGAGGTAGTCCTCGCCTGTGGTCCCGCCCTCCTTCTTCTTGCCCGGCGTGCAGTCCACGATGATGTCCGCGGCCCTGAAAAGCTCGTCCGCAGTGCCGGCCACATCTATGCCAGCATCCTTGAAAGCCTGGGCGCCGTCCTTGGCCACGTAGAGCTTGTAACCTTTCCTCACAGCAAGTTTTGCCTCGGAGGTGGGCCTGGTCTTGACCACGCCGATTATCTTCATGTCATCCTGCTTGGAGACAGCATCCGCCACTCGCTTTCCTATGGTTCCGTATCCGTTTATCGCAACTTTCACAGACATTCGCTCACCGCATCGGGTATGCGTTTCAAAGATTTAATCATGTATCATCGAACTTTGATGATTGCCGTTTTTTTGACATGAAATCCGGTCTCCGGCGAACATTATTATACGAAAATCCCCCTATTGCCGGTTGAAAGCATGCCCGACATCACATACCGGCCGATCGGGACCATCCATTCCCCTTTCAAGGAAGCGGAAGGGACCCCCATCCAGTCCAGCGCCTCGCAAGTCCAAGGCACCATCGAGGTCTTCCCGGAATTCGTCGGGGGCCTCAAGGACCTGGGCGGTTTCTCCCACATAATTCTGCTGTACCATTTCCACAGGTCGCGAAAGCCGGAAATGGTTGCCAGGCCGTTCATGGATGTGGAATCCAGGGGGATATTTTCCATCAGGGCGCCCAGCCGGCCGAATTCCATCGGATTTTCGATTGTACGTTTGCTAAAGATTGAGGAGAACATCCTTTATGTTGAGGGCCTGGATATCCTTGACGGGACTCCACTGCTGGACATCAAGCCCTATGTTCCGAAGTTCGATTCCGTGAAAGCCGAAAGGATTGGGTGGCTGGAGGACAATGTCAGCAAGTTAGACGCCGCCAGGGATGACGGGCGATTCGGCTGACCCGCGGGAATCTTATTATCCCGCCCGGCAATATCGACGCGTGACCCAAGAACAGGTAACAATTCCACTCTACTTCTACGACGGAAAGCAGTGCGACCCCAAGAAATGCTCGGGCCGCAAGCTTGCAAGATTTAACCTGGCCAGACAGGTGCACAAGCTCAATGCCCTGCCGCCCGCCTCCCTGGTGCTGATGCCCACCACGCGAAAAGTCATCTCCAAGGACGACCTCGACATAGCCAGGAAGTCCGGCGTGGCCGTACTTGACCTTTCCTGGAAGGCGACGGGAGATGTATTTCCTGCGGGAATAAAGGAGTCCAGGCAGAGAGCGCTGCCATTTTTATTGGCTGCCAACCCTGTCAACTACGGGAAACCGTTCATACTGTCCAGCGTCGAGGCATTTTCAGCCGCACTCATCATTCTCGGATATCGAACTCAGGCCGAGGAATTGTTATCCAAATTCACCTGGGGGAATACATTTCTCACTCTCAACCGGGAGCCGCTGGAAGAATATGAGAAGGCACTGGATTCCGCAGGAATAATCGAGGCGCAGGGATTGTTCGTATGATGGTGCCAGGCATCTCTATTTGTGCGTTCCCATAGATTTCTGCAATTCCGGGGGCAGCAGGTTCGGAATTCCGTCCTGGATTGGATAGTCGAACTTGCACTTCTTGCAGGTTAAAAATCCTGCCAGTATCTCGACCTTGTCCTCTTTATCAACTTTCAGGTCAAGGTCGCCCTTGCAAACGGGGCAGCATATGATGTCCATCATCTGGCGTTTCATATATACCGGCATGCCATTGTCATTCTCATTATTATGTTTTTGCCACAGGTAATATGTCAGGATTCTGAGGTTGCCCCCATCTGGAATTTTAAATTTTCGATTTTAGATTGTTATTCACAGCGTGCTGTTTTTCATATCTTGTTGTAACGGGGGCTAGGGGCTTTGCTTACAAAATGGTATAAAGGGGCTAGGCGTTGCTGGCTGTCGTCAACAGCCAGCACAAAACAAATGTTAACAACCCTAGACCCTAGTCCCTAGACCCAGACAATCAAATCATTATTATCCTTCATTTCGCCGAACCCTTTTCATCACAGAAAATCTCATAACCCCCTCCATGTATTCCCTCACGGGGCGATAATATGTCCATCGATGAACTTAAGACACTGGATGTAACATTGAGCATGAAAGGCACGACCGAGGCAATAATGGGCGCCATTGGCCAGTTGAACGGCGGCCCGGGGGACGGCGCGATACTGGACGTCATCCGGCAGAAACTTCTCGAGGTCGACGACGCATTCGAGCGCCCGCTCGACTCCCCCGAGGTATTCCAGAAGCTCAAGGGTATCGCCCAGAAAGCAGGGAAATCCGACCTCGAAGCCTACTGTCAGGAACAGGTCGACATGATTGCGGCCAACGATCTGCATTTCAAGGGATACACCCAGATGTTCTACGGGGACTGCGTCAAGGCGACGGAGCTGCTCGGGAAGGCGGCGAAACTCGCCCCGAAGCACCCTCTCGCGGCCAAGGACCTGAAAACAGCCCGGAACAGGCTGGACAAGGCCGGTGCCGAACTGGCAAAAGCCGAGCAGCAGATTCAGAAGAACCCGGACAAATCCGAGGCATGGCTGAAGAAAGCCAGCGCGCTCGTGACCATGGGTAAGACGAGCGAGGCCATGCAGTATTTTGACAAGGCTATCGCTATGGATTCCAACAATGCCGATGCCCTGGGCAAGAAAGGCGCCGCCCTCGAAGGCCTAGGGAAATTCAAGGAGGCAGTGCCGCTGTTCCAGAAGGCCCTGAGCATCAAGCCGACAAGCCAGATTGCCAAGAAGGGCCTCAACCTTGCCGATTATTTCTCCGGGGACGCGTAGGCGCGGCCTAAGCACCCCTGGGTGGGTGCTGGGGGGATGGGTTGAATTACTTTCCTGTCGCAGTTCTGGGCATGGTCATATTCCTCATTTCGATGAGGGGCCGGTGGAAGGGATACAAGATATGGCACGTCATGGCGCTGGGCGCGATGGCCGTGGTGTTCTCCGGTTATTTCTCCCCTATCCAGGCCCTTGAATCCGTGAACATCGACGTCATGCTTTTCCTTTTCGGGATGTTCGTGGTCGGCGAAGCCCTGGAGGAGAGCGGGTATCTTGGCCAGCTCACAAGCTGGCTGTACTGCCGGGGCCGCAGCGTGGACCATGTCGTCCTGCTGACCCTTTTCGGCATCGGGACTGCCTCGGCGATTCTCATGAACGACACGCTGGCCATAGTGGGAACACCCATCATGCTGTACCTTGCATCCAGGAACCGGGTTGATCACAAGCTTTTGCTCATCACGTTGGCTTTTGCCATCACCATCGGCAGCGTCATGAGCCCGATAGGCAACCCGCAAAACCTTCTCATCGCGGTCGAAGGAGACGTGCACAACCCGTTCGTGACCTTCGCCGCATACCTCATACTGCCGACGCTCGTCAACCTTTTCATAGCCTATCTGTGGTTGAAGCTCCTGTTCAGAGAGGAATTCAAGAAACCCGCATCTGCAGAACCAACGGTGAAAATAAAGGACGGGCGCCTGGCCTTATTGTGCAAGGTCTCCCTGGCATTGCTTTTCCTTTTAATTGCCCTGAAGATTGTCCTTGTGTCTGTGGGGGCCGGGACGGACCTGAAGCTCACTTACATCGCACTTGTTTCAGCGGCGCCGATACTGATGTTCGCCCGCGGACGCGGCAAACTGCTTCGGAACATGGACTGGGGCACCTTGATTTTCTTTGCGGCGATGTTCATCCTTACCGCGGCTGTGTGGGAGTCCGGGCTGATACAATCGGCGATATCCTACTTGGGTGTGGGCCTTCTCTCCGTCGCAGTCATCCTGGTTGTCAGCGTTGTTCTGAGCCAGGTGATGTCCAACGTTCCTCTTGTTGCCCTGTACCTGCCGATTCTGCTCAGTCTGGGCGCATCGACAAAGGAGCTGATGACCCTGGCTGCGGGAAGCACCATCGCAGGGAATTTCCTCATCATCGGCGCAGCCAGCAACATAATCATCATCCAGAATGCCGAGAAGCACGGGAAGGCCGGGTTCGGCTTCCTGGAGTTCGCAAGGGTGGGCATCCCGCTGACAATCGTGAATATTCTGGTGTATTGGGTCTTTTTCAGCCTCTGACCCTTCATATTATAGAATAATATCATAATATATAATATACACAAAGTCATTTCTCGACGGATGAGGCTTACGCGTCAGAGGACATGGATCCACAGGAACGAGATGGTTGAGAGCATCGTCCTCGAGGACGGAGGAAAGATAAAATTCTACAGCCATACATACATGGGGCGTGCGCGGGGAAATGCCTGGATGCCATTCGTCAAGTGGGACAACTGGGACAGGCAGCCGCATGTGGACAAGTTCGACGGAAGCGGCGTGATGGTGGGCCAGGAAGCCTGCAACGAGAAGAGCCTGGAGGACGTTCTGAAACTGGTTCAGATATTCAGGAAAAATCTTCTAAGCATGGAGCTATCAAAACTGTGAGGGACGCCATGAAAATCAGAATCACAAAACGGAGAAAATCGGCCGACATCGAAGGCCTTATGGCCGCATGGGAAAAGAAATACGGCTCACAGGTGTCGCTGCATCAGAAGCTGCTGATTTCCAAATGCACATCTCCGGAGCTTATGACCGATTATGTTCTGTGGAACAGCCTGTCCCAGGGCGCTGAATTCCAGGACATCATCGTGGTGAAGGACCCCGATATATTTGAAGTTTTGACTCCCAAACGGATGGAGATACTGGAACATCTCATGGGCAATGAGCCGGCGTCGATAAGATCCCTCGCTGGGGCCATTCACAGAAATTACAAGAACACGTACGATGACCTTACAGCCCTCGCAAGGTATGGTTTGATCGACATTGTCCCGCGCGGCCGCTCTTCACGGCCTTCTGCGGCCGCATCGAAGATAGAGATCACTTTTGACCCCTAATTTACTTTTCATACCATAATATCTTGAAAAATATACTGGCTCTTTAATTTACCTTTTATACCATATATTTGATTAACCCCGAAAAAAGGATAAATTCTACGAAATATATTTAAACATGAAGAGATATTACTCGCACGTATAGAGGTAGGAAGATGAAGGCTCAAAAATATGAGAATGTCGAGTTTGTGATAAACCACTCGGGCGACGAAGGCATAAAACTCAGCCTGATTTGGCGCAAAGGGGGCCTTTATCTGTCTCTGTCGGGTCTGTTCCTGACAGATGGATCTACATGGTACGAACTTCCAGTCAAGGACCTGGAAAACATCACCGTGGTAAGCGATGAGCCCCTGAAACTGAGGCTGAAGATCCCGTCCCTTGACATAATGGTCTCGGGCCAGCGCGCCGAACGGCTCCTTGCCCTGCGCCACTTCCTGCTCCCCTCTATATCTGGCGAAGGCGGCACAGACAAACTGAAATCGCTTCTGCGCTTCAGGGCGCTGGGCATTTCCGATCCCGAGCTCCTTTCGAAACTGCTGAACATCGATTCCCAGAATGTGGAGGACCTCACAGGGATTGCCAAGGAAAAAGGGCTCTTGGACTCTGACGGAAGGCTCACCGAAGCAGGAGATTCCCTGATTTTTGTTCCCGGTGAGAGGGAGGGGCGGCATGAATAACAAAGCCAACGAGTTCAGCAGCTTTGCCGAGACAATCGCCTCGCTCGGTACACTGACCAAACTCGAGTCAGCCGTGTCCGCCGCAATTAAAAGTTCAAGAGTGCCACCGAAGGAAACTCGGAAACTCCTCAAATGCCTGAGCGTGCAGGAGGCTGGCAACACCGCTCTGTTCCAATTCATGAGGGACCTTTTCAGCAAAGTGGGCGTCGGGGAGCTCGAAATCATAAAAAATGATATATTCCGGTACGATTTCGCAATCGAGAATTCGCCCGTATGCAAGCTCTACCCGCACGTGAAGAATAAGAAAACTTGCTACATAACCGCCGAGTCCCTGTCCCAGTTCTTCTCGAAGGACCTCAGTCTGCCCGGCACTGTCGAGGAAACAGCATGCCGCAATGCGGGCGATGCGCGATGCGAGTTCGCGGTTTCCCTCCAGCCGCTTGCCGTTTACCAGTTGGCGCTGGACGATGTTGACAAGACCATAATCAGCAATGTCATGGAAGGGCAAAACCGGGCGCGGATATCCGAGTCCCTGGAGATGGCCGACGATGAAGTTCTATTCAGGATGAATATCCTCAAAAGATACAAAATCCTAAATGACGATTACGAAATGACCGAGATTGGCGAAACCTATCACAAGTACGGCGAGGGAATGGGCGGTGCGGAGGAGGACTTCCAGGCCCCGTGGAAGGATATGGCCATAATCTCAGACGCCATTTCGGCGTCAACCTCCTTTGCAGAGGCCTTCACCGAGACGGCGAACGGCGAACCGCTCTGGGAAGTGAAGGAGAAGGACATAGTCAATCTGGCCGATGAGGCAAAAAAGAGCAAGAGTTTCGCCGAGTTACTGTCAAAACAGGTTAAGAGCGACATGGAGGAATAGATATGGCAAGAATAAAGACCGGAATATTTGGGTTGGATCAACTCATTGAAGGCGGAGTGCGGGACAACACTGCAATAGTGATTGTGGGTTCCAGCGGTACAGGCAAAACTACGTTTGCAATGCAGTTTCTGATGCATGGGATAGAGAACGGAGAGCAGGGGCTTTACGTCACAATGGAGGAATCCCCTGAACAGCTGATGAAGGAAGCCGAGATGCTTGGCTGGGACATGAAGAAGCATTTCGAGAAATCCCTATTCTTCATTCATCTCAAGGGCAAGAATTTCAAGAAGATGATAGACGAACAGATACCGCAGCTGGTAAAGGCCAGAAGCGACTATGACATCAAGACCCGTGTGGTAATCGACCCGATGACCCCGGTCATCTGGGCGACCGAAGACAAACTTCAGCAGAGAGAAATGATAGGAAAACTCTTCTACACGCTAAAGGAACTGGGGGTCGTGATGGCCACAGTCGAAGAGCATTCCAGGCCGGGCGAGATAATCGGCGAGGACGTGCTATTGCCTGTTTACCTGGCAGACGGGGCGATCAACCTTGAGTACTATCCCATAGGCGGAGCCTTCAACAGAACCCTGAAAATCATCAAGATGAGGGGGACCCATCACGGCGAGGGCGTCTATCCTTACATATTCGCAAGGGGCGCGGGCGCCATCATCCGCACGTCCCCGGCCGAGGCCATCAAGGCCGAGGATGGCCAGGATTTCAAGAACGTGTTCGACGAGGCGATAAAGACCGCCGAATTCATAAAGGCGCCGGAGAGCGTGATATCCAAACTCAAGTACATGAAGGATACCTGGACATACAACTATTCGCCCGAGGAAGTGCTCCAGGTGATGTTCGACTCGTACGGACTCAAGTAAAGCCTAATGGAGGGCTCCGATGGTAGAGAAGAAGAAAATCGACAAGAGGATGGAAGCCAAAACCGTGGTCCAGCTCAAGCACATGTTCGAGATGGAGCTCAAGAGAATCAAGGAGGACAATGGGATTGACATTCTCATGTTCGTGGGGATAGACGGGCGCATCTTCGCATCTATCATACCGCCGATACTGAATCCCGTCCAGTTCAAATTCCTGAACCTTGTGAAAGGCAACCTTACCTTCGTCTGCAGCCAGCTCCAGGGCGACAACCTCAAGGTGAGCATCCAGCAATACGAGATCGGCACCGTCGTGATATCCGGCGTCGGCTCAAATTGCTTCCTCGCCTCGATATTCTCCAAGCCGCTGTCAATCGACACGATGGGCCCGACGATCCATAATCTGATGAACGGGAGCATTGTCCTGAACCATCTGTTCGAGCAGCGCCCAATGGACCCGGAACATCTGAAGGGATATGACAAGGCAGTGACCGACGAACTCTCCAAACTCACAAGGCAGCTGTTCGTCGAAAAATTCGACGAGACCCGGGAGTACAAGCGTAACATGGAGCTCCTGAAGTTCCTGAAGCAGAAGATCGGCAGCGTCGTGGGGATTGGCGCTGTGGACGAGATAGTGACCGTTACCATGAACGAGATGGGCACCAGCCCGGCGTACATGAAAGACAATGACTGGCTGAAATTCGTCGACCGCATCATCGAAGCCCACATCCGAGTCAAGGGCGGCGAAATAGTGGCCGAGGAATGCAAGAAGACATGGATTCCAGAGGTGGAGCGGAAACTCAAATCATTCGTTTGATGCAGGGATGGGAATGTCGAAGAAAAGCGAGAAAAAACCAAAGAGGAGTGCTAAGCCGGGCGCTAAGGCCAGCTCGGCGGAGAAATCCCCGAAGGAAGCACCCCTCCCCCCTGTCAAAATTCCCAAACCGAAGAAGCCTGGCATTTTTTGCGGGATATGCAACAAACCGATGAAGGATGAGAAGACCCGAAAGCTCCATGAAAGGCACTGCAAACCAAAGCCCGAAGCGCCCGCCAAATCTGAGAAAGACCTTTTTGAATCGGCAATCGTGGAGTTGAAAGACAGATTCAACGACGAGGTCCAGTCGATGTCCAAAACCCTTCAGGAAAGGGAGGAGCACCACCAAAGGGAGCTTGACGAGGTCCGGACGGTGCTCCGAATGGAGATTGACCATCACAGGAAGGAGCTGGAGAGGATCAGCAAGGTTGAAAAGGAGGTCGCCGCGGAAAAACTTTCACACCACGAGGAACCCCAAGCACATGAAGTGCCGCCCCCCTCCGAGCCTGTACCCATTGAACCTGAACCCCAGCCCACAGCCAGGGTGCCAGACGGCCGGCCCAAGGCGATAGACATGCTGCCTCTTCCGCTGCCCACCATTCCCAAGAAACGGTACCAACCGCTGCCCGAACAGGAATTCATTCCTGATCTGGACCATGAGGAGGCTGCCCCGGTTCCCGCGGAAACGCATCACGGCCTCGAACGCGAAGAGGTGGAGGCGATGGTCCGCGACATTATGAAAACCGCTCCGCAACCCGCCCCAACGGTCGGGAACATCGGCGGCATCGCCGAGAAGATTGAACGGCTGGACACAAGAATTGAAAAGAACGTCTCCGACCTCAGAAAGGCGATGGACCGCATCGCCAGCGATGACACATTAAAGAGGTTCGAGAAGGACCTGGCCCGGGTGACAGAGAGGGTCCAGGACATCATGGAGGACAGCGGATACGGCGAGAGCCTGAGCGTTGCAAAGATCCCCCCCACCATCCTCGAGATCGTTTACCAGGCGATACTGGATGACATCCACATCGAGATAATCAAGACCAAAGGCCCCCAGGACGCGGAGCGCTTCGCAAGGAGCGCACTCGAGGAGGTCCGGCTGAAGACCAGCGGGAGCGAGCTATTCAAATTCGACGGCAGGAAGATTGTCACCGACAGCCTAGCCAGATCTATAGAGGCCAACCTGATATCCGCGAGACAGATACAGACGACCTACGATGTGCTGCTGGACAAGCTTCTCGAGACCGTCCCGCATTACAAGGCCAAGAATTTCAAAGGCATGATAAAGATCAAGAGCCAGGAATTCGCGGTGGACAAAGCCACGAAGCTGACCAAGGAGTTTCTGAGGTTCGAGAAGGTCATGGAGTCCACCAACCAGATGGTTGCGGCCATGGCAGCGAACTTCAACAGCCGGAATCTAGAACTTCACGAAACAGTGAACGAGATGAAGAACAACACCCTCGCCACCAAAGCCGACCGTGAGGAAATTGAGTCGCTCAGGTCAAAGGTCGAGGCGGCGAACGAGCGAATATCCGCTCTTTCCAATGAACTGTCGCTGCTGAAAGCTGAGTTGGAGATGAAGGAGCAGATGAAAACGCCCGACACCATTCAACCAGAGGGTGCAGAGGACATGATAATGGCTCCCGGCGAGATGCCTGGTGGCACAGAGGACGGCACGGCCGAGCCGGCATCGGATGCCCAGGCCGGCACCGAGGAGACAGACGAGAAGATAATCGAGGCAATCCGTGGCGGTTCCGGGACCAAGACCGCCATAGTGAAGGCTACCGGCCTCGAAGAGCCTGAAGTCAAAGATGCCATCGCCCGCCTTGTGGAGCAGAGGAAGATAATCGAGAAAAAATCCGGGAAACGGTCGAAATACACGACTCTCGACAGGGAACTGGAGGAAAAATTGGTGGAATTCCCTGCAGAGGAACCCGGAAAGAAACCGAAGAAGGGCGGTAAAAAGCGGAAAGCGTCGGAAAGCGGAGATGAATTCGCAGAGCCAACTCCCATACCAGAACCCGAGCCTATCGCCCCGGCGACCGAACCCGTTCCTCCCGGGCCCGCAATACAGGAGCAAGAGCCCGTACAGGTTGCACCCGATGAACCGCCCGAGCCAACACCCGAACCCGCCCCCGCCGAGCCCGAGATTCAGGAACCCGAGCCAAAGGAGCCTGTGGAGTCCAAACCCGCCAGAAAGGGGAAAAAGGGAAAGGGGTCCAAACCCCGAGCAATGATAGTGGAGCCGGTTGCGGAGCCGAAGGAACCAGAAATGCCCGAACCGTCCCCCGAGGAACCCGAACCACCCACCGCCGAACCAGTGGAGGAAAAAGCCCCAACGACTACGGACATCGCAGATGATTTTCCGGTAATCCAAAAAGCGCTCGAGGACCTCTCGGAGGACGAGAAACGCGTCCTCGAGTCCCTGAGCGAGGACGGTATGACCGTCTCCGGCATCCAGTCAAAGATCGGGAAGGACCTGAAGCGTTTCGCGCTTCTGCGCGCCCTCCGCGTCCTGATAGACTCTGGCCACGTGGGGATTCTGACCAAGGGGCGGCTTGAGCTGTATCAGAGAATCAATGTCCAAAAAACAGAAAAAAACGAAAGAGAGAAGAGCAAAAAGGAGGTGAAGTAATTGCTCGATGTAGCATTGGTCTCGCTCATTCAGGATATGAGCGAGAAGGCTGGTGTCGAAGGCACCATCCAATACTGGGCTAGAGTAGGTGAAAGCCTGGCCAAGAGAATGGGAAAGGAAGCGTACATGGGCTGGCCTTCTTTCAACGTAGCGTTGAGAGAGGGGCGGACCGCCTTCTCGATAGAGGGAAGCGTAACGGCCTTGACCGATCTGGCCATAACGGACGTCGACGGCGATGTGGTGGGGTACATTTATGCCCTGGAGACCTGCGTGTTCAATCCCACGATTGTGAGGATAAGGTACAGCGTGGGCGAACTTCCGCGCGCAGACAGCGCAGTAGCCGAGGAGTACAACAACAGCGTGCGCGACACGGCGGTCTGCAATTTCTGCGTCATCCACCAGAGATTCAGAGAAGAGGTGGCGAAGAACATATCGATAGCGGACCAGAGCCTTGACTGCGTGCAGCTGGCGAACAGAGGATTCTCCGGCGAAACGAAGATAACCGAGGATGCGCTGAAGAAGATAGGCATCAACCCCGAGTACGTCCGAAGCTTGCTGAGGAACTATGCCTGCGTGTATGCGATAATGATGCGCGGCGCAAGGCTCAGAGGCGAAGCGGAGGATTCCAAGTAGGAGGCATGAACATGAGCGAAAGACGAAAATTTCTGATAGACGACAACCCGTTCGTGGACGTGGCCGCCTGCCTGTTCCTCGAGGACATCGCCGACAAGCAGGGCGCCAGCGGAATGAACAATTACCTTGTGAGCCTGGCGACGTCGCTTGCCAAGAGCATGCCGGAAGAGGAATACCGCACCTGGGACCAGTTCCTTGATTCCCTCGTGAAGGGCGAATCCATCATCTCTGCGTTCGAGGACGTGATAACCATCACGCCCCACTGCGCGGTGACCACCAAATGCCCGTTCACAAAGGGATGGCAGGAGTACACCAAGAGGATTGGCACATTCTCGAAGATACACGCCGATGTGGCGGAGTATTACAACTCTGTCTACAAGCCCGGCACCATCAACTCGATGTGCATCATCCACCAGACGTTCAGGAACGCAGCAGCCGACCGCATAAAGGTCGCGGGCAAGCCCCTGAAGATAGGCCAGATCGCGGCGGTGTGGGAAGACGGCAACAGGAAGATCGCGCCGGACGAATGGATGCCCATCCTGCTGGAGAAGGCACAGATATCCCGCACGGACCTGAACATGATACTCAGGAACAACGCCGATGTCTGGGTAATGTACACCGACTGAACGCCAAAACACCAATGCCGCCTGTCAGCAGGCGGCCCAAAGGCTGAACGCATCCGCGTTCAGCCTGTTTTACATCATAGCCAGCCGGATTGCCCCAAGGTGAAACGTTGCAGGAACTAGCCAAATCCTCGGACCTGATATTCTACAAGCTCGAAGACGCATCAGAGGTAAATAAATTCAGGATACTGGGCATGGAGGACGGGAGGTTCTCGGGCGGCGGGTTCGAGTTCTTCAGGGGCCTGGGCATAATCGGCTACGAGAAGACCTTCAAGATATGGCTGAGGAAATTTCCCAGGCCGATATTCATCATCGCGGTGAAGAGCAACGACATAGTTTCCTGGGTGTTCCTGGAGGAGTGGGAGGGGACTGCCAACGACGGCATGGCCATTTGGGTGCTGCGGGCCATAGAGACCCTGCCCTCGATGAGGAAGAAGAAGATGGGCTACAAGCTTCTCCTGCTCAGCGCCCAGCAATGCGTCGGGTATCTGGTCACGAAGCCCCTGACGCCCGAAGCCAGCAAGTTCTTCAGGGATGCGGGATTCATGGAGCCGGCGGAATTCAAGAAGCCGCCTTTCGACCTGTCCAGGCATCCGGGGTATCTGATTATCCCGCCCTACAAGAAGGCCAAGCTCCTGGAGCAGTTCGGGGAGCATTTCAGATAGTATCTCCATCCAACCCCTGAGGGGATTTGGAATTTTTCGGTATCCAAACGCGGTTTGGAACGGAAGCTGGGTGCCGTGGTGAAGTCAATGGTTAGGCCCAATTTGTCGGATTGGAGGAGATGGTATTCGGCGAGAATCCACGCTTAATTCTTCTTTCCCAAGCGCTTAACTTTTTCAGGGGTATCGAGATAATTCTCATCGCTGACAATGCCTTTTCCTGTTTCGGCCTCCAAATCCAGTCTTGCATCGCCGGAGATTTTCCCCCCCTTCCTGGCGGCATCTTTGTTTTCTACAAATCCTTGGGCGTCCTTGGTCCGGGCTATCTCGGTGGTGGCTGCCTCTCCCAGCATCGTGAAAATCAGTTCCAGGTCGTTCATGTGGTCCCTGAGGTTCTGTCTCTTCAGACCTTTGTGGGCCAGGTATTCGCTCGGGGTTAGACCGAATGCGGCTTTGGAGATTTCAGCGGTGAGAATGGAAAATTCTATGTTCGTTTCGATTCCGCGTTTGTCCCATTCATCAGTTAATTCATCTCTGACGGCGATTCCCCTCAATCTTTTTTCGATCCATGCATCGGAATACCCCTTGACACGGTACAGTTCCTTCATGCGCTTCTGAGCAAGTTCTGGATTTTCAATCTCCTGGACGCGCTCGTACCCAACTTTGGCCAGCCATTGTTTGAATGGTTCGGCTTTGGGGGAAGGGATAGACTGAATCAACCTGAATAGGGTCTCGGTGTTTGCGCAGTCAGTCAACCGCAACTTCCCATCCTCGGCAATTAATTTCAACCGGTTACAATTTGTAACGGTTTCATCACCCCCTTCCTGGCTTAATCTGTGCTTGAGAACCTTCCAGTAATTTCCTGGGTCTTGGCTTTCTGAAAGAATGCCCACCACATCCACCACGGAGTACCACCATTCTTCCCCCTGCCATATCCTGCGGATGCCCTTGCCCTGGAAAACGACCATTGCGTGTTCTCTGCCCTGCTCTTCCATCATGAACTAACAGAATGTCGAAATGGTATATAAGATTGAAGAAGAGATGGGTGAAAGTATTTATCGGTATCCAAACCCCGAAGAATATTTGATATTTTATATCCATTCGAATCGATGCCTCAGGACTGAAACCTGGTGCTGATCTGTGAGAGTCGAGTTGCATACCGGTTCAACCACCCCCAATTCAAAATCCTTATAATGTCAATCTCCCTATCTGTTCTGGGAAATATGTGGGAATGGGCAGAAACCCCTTCGAGGGAAAAGAAGGAAAAACTGGATGAATTGAACCGCCAATACCCCCTAATCAACAAGACACTAGGGTTGATTGTTGCGGTATGGGCGGTGGGGTGTTTCTCCCTTACCGTTTCTATTTATGTCCTCATGTTTCATTGGGAGATTATCGATTTTTCTAGTGTAATCTATGCGTATTTTTGTTGCCTGTACGGTCTTTCTATTTTGATATGGATAGCCGAATACAGGAACATCCATCGCGAGTACTATGAAAAAGTGTATGATATTATCGGAACGCCGCCATTTCTGAGGCAACGGAAGGGCATGTACCTAATGTTCGTCTGCCTGGCGATATTAACATACGCGTTCATTGTATTTTAAAAATAAAAATTTGCCAGCCCACAAAGAGCTGGCATTATCGTGTTCAGGCATGCCGCTTAAAACATCCCCAGTATCTCGGCGCCGTACTTCTGCGCACTGGCCTCGCCTATCCCGTATATGCCCTGGAGGTCCTCCAGGGTTTTCGGGTCCCGACTGGCTATCTCGGCGAGCGTCTTGTTCTTCAGGACGCAGTACCTGGGCTGGCCTATCTCCGCGGATTTCCTGTCGCGCCACTCTTTCAGTACCGCCTTGCGCCTCTCGACCTCCGAGATGTCCAGTTTGGACTCTGCCTCGACCGGGACGTCTCCGCCGGCAAGGACGTCCAGGCCCTTGCTGGTGACGACCAGGACAGGGAATTCCGAGTCCTCGACATATGCGAGGTAGTTCTCCTGGATGAGCCAATCGACAAGGCTCAGCACTTCCTTCATGCTGGTCTCCTTTGCCACGCCGTAGGTGCCCAGCTTGGAGATGTTGATTGTCAGGATCTTCTTCGAAACGGAACCTGTCAGCACCCTTGCGATGGTCGTCCGGCCGTAGTTCCCGCCGAGGTCGAACACACACTTGAGTATGGACATTGCCAGGCTGTTGGTCTGGCCGCCCGAGGGCACGCCCTGCATCGCCATGAGCTCGGTGAACTGGAGGGTGAGCTGCTGCCCGTCCTCCGTGGTCGCGAAGAACTCCAGTTCGGCGTCAGCCATGTTCCTTGCCAGGCTGATCTCGGCCCCGCCGTCGATGTAACACAGGGGGCGCACGCCGTTGCTCAGGTTGTGCACTATCACGGTGCCGTCCGGCCTTGCCGAGACAAGCACCTTGGCCTGGAATTCCTTCGTGACTGATGCATTGGCATATGTGCCTTTGCAATCGCCCACCAGGATGATGTTCTGCAGGTTCATTTCCTGCGTTTCGTTCTTTTTGCTGTTTGTTTCCGTTTTTGCGGTTTGTGTTTTCATTATTTCACTTCTGCATTCCGTTGTTTTCTTTGAATGCAATAGGGTGATTCTGCCCTCAGTATATATAAAAAATTAATACATGTAACGTACAGTAGCAAAATAATGGAGAAAACAACGTGCAGAAGTGCATTTAACGGAGGCCACCCTCCCCGTTCACACACAAAAGAATGAAGAAAAGCCTTCTGTGCAAGAGCACCTACATCGGGGCGCCTGGGTGATGTTGGTGATGGGCGCCATACCCGGCCCTCAGCGCCGAATTGTGTGCAATTCGGCTTGCTCGGATTGATGTTTACAGAATGCTTCTGAGCTACAATCCTCGTACAGGCGGGGTTTGAAGGGAGAAATGTGCGCTGTGCATCACAATAGCCAGATTTTCAAAACCTGGCATTATCACCCCGGCCTCAGCGCCGAATTGTGTGCAATTCGGCTTGCTCGGATTGATGTTCACAAAATGCTTCTGAGCCACAATCCTCGTACAGCCGGGGCATGGGGGTTGGGCGGGGTGCCTTGGTGAAGTCCCGGGAGACGAAAAGCGGGAGATTAAGGAATGCAATCTCTAAGCCTGGCATTTAGCAAGCTCTTCTGGAAGCCAGCAATTCGAATAATCCGAAATGTCAAATGAATAGTATGCAATTCGATAAGTAATGCTGTCAACCCCTAAATTCGACCAATCAATTCTCAGCATCTGAACGTAGAGTAAGTTGTCAGATTGCCCATTATCCAAAATATAATCGTAGTATGTAATATGGGGATTAATCGGCACTTTGTAAGTGACATTTAGTAAAATTGGATATGTAAGATTGGTTGCGATGTATCTTTGAAACACTTCGTTGATAGTAACATTTTTTTCAGGTTGGAAGGCGAGATTCCCTTCTTCTGGCAGTAGTCCTTGAACTTCACCGACTCCAGACGGGGGATGCGGGCGGATAGCACCGTGAAACTTTCGAGTCCCATGCTAAACAGGAATGCTTCGGAAGTTTATATACTTTCTTTGTCTACTGCATAGACAACTTAACCGACGATGGTGAAATCGCATCTGGCTGGATCTGTTTCAGGCAGAACCCGACCGATAAATCGCCAATTCACCTATCTACAATTCGCCAATCTTCGCTTCCTTCATCTGGTCCTCGATGAACCTCTCCATGTCCTTCTTGCCTGGCAGTTCCAGCTTGTATTTGGAGACGAAGAGCTTGTTGTCCATGCCGGCAAGGGCGTACTCCGCCAGGGCGCGGTCGTTCCGGGCGCAGAGCAGTATCCCTACGGGTGGGTTATCCCCTTCCGACACCATGTTCTGCCTGTACCAGCTTACGTAGGTGTTGAGCTGGCCTATGTTCTCGTGGCTGAAATCCGCCAGCTTCAGTTCCACCAGGACATGGCACTTCAGTATCCGGTGGTAGAATACCAGGTCAATGAAATAGTGCGATTCGCCTATCAGTATGCGCTTCTGCCGTGCCTCGAAACAGAAACCTTCGCCAAGTTCCAGAAGGAAATCCTGGAGATTGTCCAGCAACCTATCCTCGAATGCGGACTCGCTCATCACCTCGGCGGGTTTCAGGCCCAGGAACTCGAAGATGTAAGGGTCGCGGATGGCAAGGGCTGGTTCAGCAGTCTGGGCAGAGGTTCTGACCATTTCAGCCAGCTTCATTTTGTTTTTCGACAGGCCCGATCTCTCATAATACAATGAAGAGATTTGGCGCTTCAATTCTCTCACTGACCAGTTCCCGGATATGCATTGTGTCTCATAGAACAGCCGTTTAGTCGGGTCGTCTATCTGTGATAATTCGTCCAGATGTGTGAAAGAAAGGTTTTTAACCAGGACAATGCCGGCCGTGCGCAATTCGGGAGTCGCGGACTCCCGTTTCTCGGCCATTGGGATTTCGGTTGGCAATGAAAGGGGGAATTCGGGAGTCACTGCCTCCCGGATCTGAGGATATGCCTGGTAGAACTGCCTGAAACGGCGAAGTTCTCTCTCCCCAACCCGCGTCAAGTTCCTCGCAGCCAATTCCTTCGAAAGGGATTCCAACAGTCCCGCGCCGTACTTCGCTCGGTCCCTTCCGTTCTGCTCGTACTCGTGAATGTGATATCCTATGGCCCAGTTCCTGAGTGTGAGGCAGATGTTCACAGCCCTTCCTGCTCTGGCTGCCATTTGTTCATGCATCTGGCGGATCGATTCAACAAGGCTCTCGAACGTGAGTTTATTAGGTTGACTCCCCTTGCCATCCCCCTGCAAACTATCTGTCACAACCTGCGACAGTTTTCCTGCAACAGTCACAGTCGAATTCTTCCCCGCCATAATTATTACTCCGTCATGCTAAGCATAAAGGTGCAGATATATAACCATTCAACAGGGGTGGGCGAAAGTATTTCGTCTAATCTGGATAATCAAGCCACGCGTATCATATCGCACTTTTCGACAATTTCTTCTATGTCGGCCAGAGTGAATTTGTCGAGCGGGTTCCAATCCGCAATCGGCGAATGCCCGAAGTCCGGCATGACCAGGTGCTTCTTCACGGCAAAGACCTTTTTTAGGCTGATAAGGAAATCGAGTTGCTTTGAATTATATTTCTTTGTTTGAATAATAAATTCATCGAACCTGGATTCTATCAGTGCCCTGGGGTCCTCCTCCCTTGTCAATCCAATAATTTCCCAGAGGAACTGGATGAAATCTATGCCCTGGCGCTTCTGGATGTTCTCGATTGTCATCTCGGGGCGGAGTTCTCGCAGGGCCTTCTCCAGCTCCATCAGCTCGAACGAGGTTATGCCTTGGCCGTCCTTTATTTTCCTGGCCAGGGGATTCCCATTCAGGAACGCTTTCAGTTCCTCGTCCTCCTTGATTTCCTTGACATAGGTTTCTCTGCCGAGCACGATATCTGGCTTGTCGACCAAAACTATCTCGCCGCGCTTCTCGTAGAACCGCATGAGCGGGGCAATCTCCCTGACCAGATACTCGACATCGTTGAAAGTGAGGTCTTCCCAGAAGTCCGGTTGCAATACTCTCATGAGCTTGTCCCGGTTGTTCCTGATTATGTCGAGATTGTCCTTTACGATGACGTTCAGGACCATGGCTTCGACGTATTCCCGGACCTCTCCAATCTGCTCAAGCTTGCGTTCCAGCACAAAATAAAAGAGGCCTTCGACTTTCAGGATGAAGGACGAGATTCTCGGGTCGATGCCGTGGGTTGTGACTATCAAAGGCGAGATGTCATCGTACAAGTCCTGGATGTAATCGTCCAGGTTGAATTTGTTTGCCTTCATTTTCTCGACAGCGGCAATCTTTTCCCTGATGATGAACGAATCCATATCCAGCTCGTCAATGGTCTGCGCTACCTTACCGGTGATGAGTTCTTTCTGCTCCTTGTCCAGTTCCTTTTTGAGCAGGCCGACCCGCTTCTCGAATATCTTGGTGTTCGTGTCTTTTCCTGGCGTGTATTGCTTTGATTTTTCATCTTTCAAATTGATCTGGACGCTGGAAACACCGCCCATCTTGAAATCGAGTATCAGGAAATCATCCTTTCTACCGCTTGGCAGCCAGTCTGGGTGCTTGCAGGATTCGAAGTTTCTTGTTCCCCTGCCCAGCATCTGCCAGAACCTTATCGAGGAAAATACTGGCCTAACGAATACGAGGTTGCAGACCTCTGGAACGTCAATGCCGGTGTCCAGCATGCCGACTGAGAGCGCAATCCTTGGCTCGGATTCGTTCATGAACCGCTTGACCTCGTCCTGGGCCCGTGCCATGTTTGAGGTTATGACCTGGACATCGTTGGACAGTCTGGGGAACAGTTTTCCAAACATGTCTTTCATGTGTTGCGCGTGCTCCTGGCTGGCGCAGAAAAAGATGCTCTTGCACGGCTTTCCCTCATCCGATTTGTAGCAGATATTCATGAATTCATGGATTATCAATTCGTTTGTTTTGTCGTCCATGAATACACGGGCGAACTGAGGCCCAGCGAACTCTGTTGTCTCCGGGTCCAGTTCTTGCCTCATCAATTGGGTTTTCAGGCGATCGTCCAACTCGCTTCCCTTAATACCAAGCTTCAGAACCTGTGTTTCCACGATTTGCGATTGGAATGTGACGAGAACCCCGTCCCTTACTGCCTCGTCATAGGGATACTGGACGGTCGGGGTTGGATATTCGCAGTCAAACATCTCATAAGTGTCATGCGAGTCAATGCTGCTGGGGGTGGCTGTCAGCCCAACTTTAATGGCATCGAAATACTGGAATACTTCGCTCTGCCGGTCATAATAGGAACGGTGCGCTTCATCGAAGATTATGAGGTCAAAGAATCCCGGGCTGTATTTTCGGTACAGCTTATCGTCTTGGGGATTCATCATGCTCTGGATTGTGGAAACGTAGAGAGTCCCGGTCTTGTTGGCCTCCTCCCTGAGGTCCGTTACCGGCTCCGTGAAAAATTGCTTGTAGCCTTTGGACATGGCTTGATTCACCAGGGCGGTTCTGTCTGCCAGGAACAGCACGTTTCGGACGAGGTTTGAATCTATCAGGACCTTCGTTATCGCCATGGCGACTCTTGTTTTCCCTGTTCCGGTCGCCATGTGGATGAGTGCCTTCCTGTGCCCGTCCGAAAAATGCTCGCTCAGTTTCCTGACAATCTGAACGCTCCTTGGCCTGTCCACAATTTTAGTGATAAAGGCCGAGAACCNNAAACCGCCATGCACCGTTCAATCTACTGCATAGAAAATCAAAGCTGTCTGGCTTTGATAACTCAGGTGTATGGCCTATGATTGTAAACTTCCAGCCCTGGCAACAAACGCCAGCCACTTTAGGGGCTGGTAGTTTACTGTAAATATGCCGAGAACCCTCAGTCCTTCAGGGCTGAGATGAATCGGCATGAACACTAGCGTGATATGCCGTTGCATGCCGTCCTAATATATTCAAAGGAAATCGAAGCCTTCCAGCTTCGATAAATCAGGCATGCAACTGCCCTATGGTAAACATACAGCCCCG
>DAJR01000060.1 GCA_002496385.1 Methanomassiliicoccales archaeon UBA147
CATTGATGCAAACCAGAAACGCCAGTCCCTTTCGCAATACACGAAGTGGATTGCGTTAAGACGAATCTTTGATTCGCCTGTTTAGGGGCTGGTAGTTTACTGCTGGTTGAGCATTGAGATTTCATGCATTGAAATCAGCTGCTTTTAAATACTATACAAAACACCGTACAAATGAATTTATATAGTGCAAGTAACATTATTTACATTGATGTCGAATCCAACAGCATCCGGGGAAACGGAAGGCTACACGCTCACTGCAGGCCTCACCTTATTGGCCATCACATTGGTATTATTGGCCTCCATCGGCCTGATTACGGGCAAGGCAGACGCGGCTCACATGTTCACACCCACCACGGATATCTCGGCACAGAAGAATCTGGACCTAGCTGTTTCCTACGAATCCCTTCATCTGAAATCCGGCGGCTCGCTCATCTTCTTCGTTACTGTGACTGAGAGCGGATTTCCCATCAGTAACTCCAGCGTGACATTCATATCGGATCATTTTGATTCTTGCATCTTCGAATATGAGAACGGCGGATTCACCGATTCGGATGGGCGGGCAACCGTACGGATGACAGCCTACACCGAAAATGGTATGATACTGAACCTTACCGTAAAAGCGGCACTCGAAGGTCACATGCCGGGATATTATGAAATATCCGAGATAACAGTAGAACCGCCGACCATTATAATTAACAATGAACGAATATCTTATATAAGCATTACAGGGATTGTCACATTCATCATCATCGCCAGCACTGAAGCGGGTAAATACGGCATCTTCAAAACATTCTTCCTCCCATTGTATTCGCGCCTGAAGAAGGACGACCTTCTGGACCATTTCGTTCGCGGTCAGATTTACGGATATATAATGTCCCATCCCGGCGAGCATTACAATCACATCAAGACGAGCCTCGAGGTGACCAATGGCACTCTTTCCCATCATCTGAGGGCTCTTGAGCTCCAGGGCTATATCAAGTCCCAGAGGGACGGCACTTATAAGAGGTTCTACGCTACTGACATGAAGATCCCCAGGACCAAGGGAATCAAACTGAGCGATCTCCAGATCGGAATCATTGATGCAATCAGGCAGTCGCCAGGCCTCTCTCAGAAGGAGATTGCACGAAGGGAAGGGATATCCCAACAGACTGTTAGCTACAATCTGTCTCTCCTTAAAAGATTGGGCATCTTGGACAGTTCGAGGGAAGGGGTACGGAAAAAATATTATATCGCGGCCGAAGCATAGCGCCGACACCATCCCTATTCCTGCGTTTACAAAACTCTGTACCACAACTTATTTATATTATACAAAAGGCTGTACAAATTTGTTTTTATACTACTGTCAATTATTCCTTGCCCAAGGGTGAAAAAAAAAGCGGGACGGGCCGGAAAATGAAACTCTGGCCGACCTCCACGAGATAAACTATAAATATAGTCACCCTATTCACTCCGCCACTGGAATTCCTCTGGGATTTCTGATGACGGAAAAGGACGGAAAAGAGGATTGAAACCATGAATGGAAAAAACGATAGCCATGGTAGGATTGTGGGTATTGCCCTGCTCTTCAGCCTGATGATGGTGCTCAGCTCGATATCAGCTGCTGCAACAGCTCCGGAAACGAGACAGGACAGTGAATTGATTTTAAGGGTCGCAATGCAGGACGACATGAAAGGAACCAACCCGATAACTGTCAGTGATGTATGGTCATGGAACGTGCTGAGCTATGTGTTCGATGGACCGATCAATGTAGATCCGTCCACGGATAAACTCATTCCATACATTGCAATCGGCTCGATCACCAGCAAAACCGGTTCGATACCTCCCGCGGGAACCGCGACCTTCGACGGTTACTGTGACATCGGCAACTTCACCTTCATGCCAGAAGACACATGGACCGGAAATGCCAAGAAGGGCGAAGCGGTCATTTTCTACGATTTCACAAATGTCAAGTGGCATGACGGGGAGCAGATGACGATAAGGGACATTCAGTTCTCGATGCACATGGCGGCACAGATTCCCGAATGGTCCTCTTCGATGAATCCGCTCAAGGATCTGGGCGGTGCGGTGGGCACGAATTTTTCCACATCCGGCTACCTATTCGTTAAAAAGGTATGGGAGAGCCCCACCAAACATCAGGCCGCTCTGAAATTCGAACTCCAGGAATCATATGCGGACTTCTTCAGAAGTACTCTATCGACATTCCTTCTGCCCGAGCACATATGGAATTCTCCAATCTCCGGACAGCCTGTTGGTGCTAAGATATGGGTAGATGCTGGATACCTCCAGAACCCGTGGCTGGCCTCGGCCGCTCAGTCATATGAGAATTATCCCCCGATTGGCAACGGGCCGTTCAAGATGGAATACTGGGAAAAGGGCCAGATGTGCAAGATCAGCACTTGGCGCGACCATTTCTTCAGGGAAGATTACAAATATACCCAATATGTGCTTGATGAATTCGGCGAGACGCTGGCGTTCCAGCCGACCATAGACGCCGTCACTTACAAGATTTTCAAGACAGCAGAGGCAGCCGTGCTCGCCCTCAAGAGCGACGACATTGACTACATAGCTTGGTCGGTCCCCCCGACATTCGTCCAGGAGCTCGCAAGCGAGCCGGGCATAGCGCTCCAGCAGTCTCCTGAACAGGGTTTCTTCTACTTATCGTACAACATGAGAAAGACCTCCTTCGGCTACCAAGACGGAGACCCTATGAAGAGCGATGTCGGGAAGTCATTCAGGAAGGCAGTCGCCCACTGCATCGACAAGAACAGGGTCGTGACCAGGTTGCTCCTAAACCTGGGCATTCCCGGTGAGGGACCGGTGAGCTCCATCAGTTCATGGTACAACAAGACCATCCCAAGATACAGCTTCGACCCGGATGAGGCCAAGAAAATCCTCAGGAATGCGGGTTACAAGCTCACTGACGGAAGCGTGGACGCCGAAGGAAAGGCGGATATCACCAAAGCCGTCAGCGGGAACTGGTGGCTGAGACCCGACGGCAAGCCAATTGGGAGCGATGCGGGCGGCCTGATAAAAATATTAACGCCTGAAGCCAACTATGACCCGATAAGAGCCCAGGCAGGTCTGATGATCGCCCAACAGCTGAGGGACATCGGAATTTACGCGGAGTCACAAGCCATGGACTTCGGTTCGATTGTTGACAGAATGAACAAAAGGGACTTTGACATGTACATCCTCGGATGGAGCATTGGTAGCGACCCGACCGACTTCCTGCATGCATTCTTCCACACAAGCATGTCTGTCGTCGGGCAGAACTACCCCGGATACCAGAATTCGTCCGCCTACGCAGACAAGATGGGATATCCCAAATGCTTCGATGAGATCATAGACGCAGCCCGAAGAACCGGGGATGAGGAAGAGAGGAAGAAGCTGGTCCAGGAAGCCCAGGCCTCGATTTGTTATGACCTTCCCTACGATGTTCTCTATTACAGAACCAACATCGAAGCATACCGCTCCGACAGGTTCACGGGATGGGAGGTCGGCTCCAAGGGGTCAATCTTCACATGGTCCTCCCTCTTCAACATCAAGGCACCCAGTCCTTTCAAGACAAACGCCCAGTTCGTAAGCCCGCCGTCCGCCATGTCCTCCAATGCCACAACCCCAATAACTGTGTTTGTCAAGGACCAGGACGGCAATCCACTGGAACACGCCCAGGTATTGCTTGAAACATCCATCGGCACATTGTCCGCCGTCACCGGGAACACCACCTCGGCCGGCAAATTGACAGTCACATACACCGCACCATGGGCGGACCCCACAGACCCGGAAATTATCAAGAACGGAACACAGGCCATCATTCAAATTAAGGAAGCAAAATACACAAGCCCGCCCCCGGCCGAAACCAAATATGACGATGCGCCGAGCCGGTTGGCTTTGATCAAAGTGTTCCCGGAAGGTGCGAAATTCCTTTCAGTGTCTCTCCTTGCTGACCCCGATGTCATCGATCCTGACATAGCAGAGGACGGCACGCTGGGATTCACGTATGTCGAGGTAACGGTCAGGAATGAGAACGGGGACCCGGTCTCCGGTTCCTCGGTTGCGCTTTCCGCATCGCCGGCAGTGCCGACAATAACCCCGACCGAACAGACCACCGATACGGATGGAAAAGCAACCTTCAAGGTCCAGGCAACCGATCTTGCGAACAATGACGGCTCTATAGTGGAATACGTAATCAAAGCCATAGCCATTCATCCTGACGACACCACCATTCAGGGTGAGAACCAGATCAACCTGAACATTGTCGACTACAAACCGCCAGTCGACCCACGTACCACACCGTTCCCGACCTTCCTCGTGGTGGCCTCGGTGTTCTGCATCGCCTCAGTGAGCTATGCGGCAATTCGCAGAAAGAAAAATCAATAATACAATAAGGCCCGAGAAATCGGGCCTCTACCTTTCCCTTTCGGTCTGAAATTCCGCAAATTCGGAGATGATGTGAATGAAACTCAGAACATATCTGATGAAAAGAACGATACACATGATTATCACAATATTGATTGTGTTGGTATTGCTTTTCGTTCTTTACAGGATGATGCCGGGGAGCGCCGCCGCCTCCATGATGATGAACCCGAAGATGACTCAAAATGAGATCAACATGGTGATGGTGAGATATGGCTTCGGCAGTTGGACGGATTATCCCGGTGACTATTTGGTGGCCAATGTGGATCCTGAGACCATCGGCACCTACACCATTCGCGTAGAGGCGGTTGACGGCGATGGCCAGTCCGACTCCTTCTCAACATCCTTCGATGTCAACCCCCTTCCTGACATGGATTTGATTTCGCCCAAAGTGCTTGATGCCGGGATTGTATCGGCAAACATTGGCCAGAAAGGGGAATTCTTTGCCCGGGTCTACGACATCGGGGCGATAAAGGATGTTGAGGTGACACTCGTTTATCCAACCCACGAACTTCAGGACGGCCTACTGGTCCGTTTCTCAGAGGTCTTCCCGCTTACGCCAATCGAGAACATGTCCGATGATACGAATGACACTTATTACTTTTCCGGAAAGTCTACAGAAAATCTCGTGATGGGCGAAGATGGAAGCTCAGATTACACCGTAATCTTCAAGGCTCAGGACAGGTCCAGAAACTATGGTACCTCTGCCATCTCATTCAACGCGGTGAGCGGCCAGGTCCATCAAAAAATTTACGGTCTCTCAGCCAATATCCTTTATGTGAATAACGGATACGCCTATCCAAGCGTAAACGCCGCAATGTCTCTGACCGCAATAGCGGAGGGAACTGCCCCGGCTTTCCAAATCATCGCCCCGGATTCTGCAAGCCAATCAATATCATCGGTTTTCACGCCGGACGCCTTGGGAAATTACAATGGCACATTCACCCCGTTGGAAAATGGCCAGATGACATTCATGGTCAGTGCGGGTGGCATCAACGCCACCTACTCGTTCCCGGTGAATGCCCTGGGCACGATGCCTGCTGTGGTTCAAGACGATGACACATCCTCCCCGGTACTGAGCGATCTTGCCGTGAATGTCATCGACAGGCAGGGTAGGACTGTGGTTTCCCCCGATTACCCTTTCACAATAAGGGACCTCAGGCTGAAGATAAATGCCACAGCCCTTGATTCAGACGGGAAAAGATGTTCGGAGGTAATTGCATATATAACCAAACCGGACGGTTCGGTATCCGAGGTTTATCTGCTGCATCCGACCTATGTCAAAATGAGGACTATGGCCGAACAGTTCGTTACCTACATGAAAACAATGCTTGTGTTCGACTTTGGCACATCCTATATGTATCAAAGACCGGCCTGGGATGTGATTCTGGAACGTGTGCCCTCAACAGCATTGTTGTTCGGGACTTCGCTCGTCGTTTCTTACATTTTGGGAATCTCCATCGGGGTGGTCGTTGCCTGGAGAAGAGGTACCGTCCTTGAGATGGGAACTATCATAGTAACCCTTTTCTTCTACTCCATGCCGATATTCTGGTTCGCGTTGATTATGCAATGGGTATTCTATGCCCAGCTGGGCTGGTTCCCCCTCGCAGGTATGGGCGGGATAGATTCCTCGGGCAATCCGATTGAAGGATTTGCCTGGTTCGTTGATGTGTTATGGCATCTGACCATGCCCCTGATAACCCTTGTGATTTTAGGCCTGGCAGGCACCATCCTTCTCATGAGGAGCGCAATGCTTGAAGTGATAGGCGAGGATTTCACAACTACAGCGAAGGCAAAGGGACTGAAAGAGAGGACCGTCGTTTACAGGCACGTGGCCAGGAATGCGATGCTGCCTGTCGTGACCTCCATGGCAATGTCGGTCGGGAGCATAATCAGCGGGGGCGTGCTGACCGAGACCATCTTTTCATGGTACGGGATGGGAACCCTTCTAATCGAAGGCACCTTGTCAAAGGACTTTCCGGTGGTCCAAGGAGCCTTCTACATACTGGCTCTGCTGACGATATTCGGCAACATGGCGGCGGACATCCTGTACGCGTGGCTCGATCCGAGGGTGCAATTGTGAGGTGATATGCATGGTAACAAGCAAACAATTAAAGGAAAAAATACGAGACTACAGACGTACCGTCAAGCACAGTTGGATGCTCTTCAGGGAAAGCCGCATAGGAATGGTTGGACTTTTCATCATGGTGGCATTCGTTGTGATGGCGCTTGTATCACCTTACATGGGCCTGAGGGACCCGTTGAACTGGTGGGCGCCCGATGACGACATCCTCGAGATTGAACCGTATTTCAACGGCGATGACGGCGTCCGCACTACAGGTCCGTTCATGCAAGGTGTCTCCTTCAGGATGAGGCCCGGTTCCGGAACCAGCACCGCATGCGATCGAATGTATGCTGCCGGCGGAACTGGTTCTGCATTCACACCGTATGGTATTTATGCGTATAGCCAGCTTGACGGAAGAAATCTCTGGAACTTCAACGCAGGGTCCAAAGTGACCACAAAAGTCCTCGTCAACAACTTCGGAAGCGAGACCAACCCGGCGGAAGCAGCCCTCAGAATAATATTCGGCTGCGAGAACGGTAGATTGTACATTCTTAAGGATACATATGTAGAATCATGGGGCGATTTCGCCCCGGCCGGGACCAACCAGTGGTCATATCCTCTGGATGGGAAGATTAACGGCGTCACTTACTATGACCTACGCGGCGGCAGTACCACGGCAACGAGGGCGATTCCATTCAACAATTACGACATGGTGTTCGCGACCACGGTGACCGGCATGCTATATGCATTCGAAGGCCCAACCCCCCAATGGAACCCTGCAACAAACTCCTATAATGTCACTTTCCCGCAACTCGTTTGGTCCAATCAGGTGTCCAATGTCTCCCTGACTGCCCCCACGGTTTCCGAGAACGGCCAGAATGTCTATGTCACAACAACCGACGGCTGGATGTACGGATATGACTCCCTGACCGGTGTACAGATTCCTGATTGGATTGACGGGCCTTACAGGGTCACGCACGGATATCTCTCCACCTCGCCCATTGCAGTCGGGACACCGCCGGTTGTCTATTCATCCACAACCGACGGCCTGATACATTGCGTTTACGGCACAAACGGGACCGCGGTGCCAGGCTGGACACATGAGGAAGACCAGGTTATAATGAATGGATTCGAGATATCAAGAAACAGAGTCGCTGACGGCGGCAACCTTACGGACGTTTCGATGCCTCCGGACGGCAATTACATCCTAGTCGGGTCAGATTCTGGCTATGTCTACTCCATCAATACAAAGAGTGTAAATATTAGCATTGCTTTCGACACCAAGATCGGCACGCAGGATACCGTGGTAAGGGTCGCACCATACTACGACTGGCGTTTCTCAAAGTACCTTTTCATCACCGCAACGAACCTCAACGATACCGCCACAGACCCATCCGATGATTTCACCATCCTGTTCTGCATGGCTTCGGCGGGCAATCAGACGGTCATATGGAGAAAGACCTTTGACGGAACTATTGTCGCTCCTGTCATCGCTTTCATCAACAATGACCACATCGGCAAAGCCGATGTAATTATTTCTACTGTGATATTCGATCCCGATGGCACTCCAACCGAGGGAAAGATGTACTCCTACAGCGCTTCCGGGAAGGTCATCACACCGCTTCCTCCGACTTGGGCTACGGACAACAAACCGGCAAGCGGAAACAAATATTGGCTCGGAACCGATGCCCAGGGTCATGATATCCTCAGCCAAACAATCCTGGGTTCAAGAATTGCCCTGCTGGTCGGATTCATGTCCGCATTCTTCTCCATCGCCATTGGCGTGATATTCGGGCTTGTCTCCGGATACTACGGCGGAGGCATCGATGCCGTCCTGATGAGATTCACCGATGTCATTCTGGTGTTGCCGGCCCTTCCCTTGCTCATCACTTTCGCGGCAATCATGAATCCCAGCATCTGGAACATCATCCTGATCATATCTCTCGTAGGCTGGGGCGGCGTGGCCAGGGTCATTCGCGCAGAGGTCCTGAGCCTCAAGGAGAGGCCGTTCATTGATTCAGCCAGGGTCACGGGCGCAAGCAAATCCAGGATTATGTTCAAGCACATTGCACCGAACGTGCTCCCTCTGGGCCTTCTCTATATGACATTCGCAGTCAGCGGCGCGATCCTGTTCGAAGCATCCCTCAGCTTCATCGGCCTCGGAGACCCGAGCACCATGACCTGGGGCATGATGCTCAACTACGTCCAGCATTCCAATGCGCTGACCAACTGGTGGTGGCTGCTGCCTCCGGGCATCTGCATCACACTGGTCTGCATGGCATTCTTCCTGCTTGGCCGAGCCTTCGACGAGATTGTGAATCCAAGGCTGAGAAGGAGGAGGTGAGCAAATGGCACTGCTAGAAGTCGAGGATCTGAAAGTCTATTTCAGTATTATCCGAGGAGAAGTGAAAGCAGTTGACGGTGTCTCTTTCAAACTTGAAAAGGGCGACACACTGGGGCTTGTTGGTGAATCCGGATGCGGCAAAACGACAGCGGCATTTGCCATAACCAGGCTCCTTCCGCCGAACGGTGACATCATCGGCGGGAAAATCACCTTCGATGGTAAGGAAATTGCCGGCAGCGACGAAGAAAACGCGCTATCCAGGCGAAAGAGGGCGAAATACGTGGACCAGCTCATGAGGGAGGTCAGATGGAAAGAGGTGTCCATGATCTTCCAGAGCGCGATGAATGCCTTCAACCCTGTTCACAAGATAGGGGACCAGATTGCAGAGGCCATCCTGGCCCATGAGGACATCACCAAGCTGGAGGCCAGGAAAAAGGTCATTGAACTGTTCAAACTGGTTGGCCTTGATGTAGGCAGGATAGACGGTTACCCCCATGAATACAGCGGGGGCATGAGACAGAGAGCCATGATTGCGATGGCCCTGGCATGCAACCCGAAATTGATCATCGCGGACGAACCCACGACCGCCCTGGATGTCATCATGCAGGACCGCGTTCTCGCCGAGATAAGGGACCTTCAGAGGAAGATGGGCATGGCCATGATCATAATCACCCATGATATATCGGTGGTTGCGGAGGTCGCGAAAAAGATTGCCATAATGTATGCAGGGCGTCTCTTGGAATACGGGGATATCACCGCAGTATTCGCCAGACCTTCCAACCCGTACTCCATAGGGCTGATGGCTTCCTTCCCCAGCATCATCGGGGAGAAGAAACCGCTGTACTCAATCCCCGGCTCGCCGCCGGATCTGGCGAATCCGCCGCCAGGCTGCAGGTTCCACCCGCGGTGCAAGTACGCGAAGAGCATATGCAAAGAAGAGGTGCCCGAGCTCATCGAGATAGAGCCCAACCACTTCTCGGCATGCCACTTTGCGCTTGAGATATTCAACGGTCAACTTAGCGAGGTGGTCTGATGGCCGAATCCGATATTGTGATAAAAGTCGAGAATCTGAGAAAATACTTCGAAGTGAACCGCGGGCTCCTCAAATCCCTGCTGAGCAAAGAATCACAGTACGTGCATGCTGTCGACGACATCTCATTCCAGATAGAGAGGGGAAAGGTGCTTGGGATGGTCGGGGAAAGCGGCTGCGGCAAGACGACGACAGGTCGTTTGCTTGTCCGTCTGGATGACCCGACCTCCGGACAAATGCTGTTCCACGGGGAGGACATCGCTCCGAAGAAGGGAAAAGAGCTGAAGGAATACCGGAGGAAAGTGCAGATGGTGTTCCAGGATCCGTACGAATCCCTGAATCCCAGGTTCACGGTGTTCGACACGGTCGCTGAGCCCCTGATAGTGCACGGCGTGGGCGATTCCTACGAAGAGCGGGAAGACATGGTCGCCAAGGCACTGGAATACTCCGAACTAAAGCCGGCGTCCGAATACATCAGCCGTTTCCCCCACGAACTGAGCGGGGGGCAGAGGCAGCGTGTTTCAATCGCGAGAACACTGGCACTCAGGCCCGAATTCATCGTCGCGGACGAACCCGTTTCCATGCTGGATGTGTCCATCAGGGCAGGCATCATGAACCTCATGCTCGGGTTGAAGAATCAATACAAGATACCCTTCCTGTTCATCACGCATGACGTTTCGGTTTCGAGATACATGAGCGATTACATCGGCGTGATGTACCTGGGAAACCTCGTGGAATACGGCAAGGCCGAGGATGTGATAAAAACACCGTACCACCCCTACATGAGGGCTCTCCTCTCCGCAGTCCCGATACCTGACCCCAAGATAACGAGGGGAAGGACCGAGATAAAGGGAGACCTTCCATCGCCCATCAACCTCCCGCCCGGATGCCCGTTCCACCCGAGATGCTTCTACGCCAAGGACATATGCAAACAGAAGAAACCCGCCATGAAGGAAGTCAAAACCGGCCACTTCGTGCAATGCCATTTCGGCGGCGAGCTGAGCTTCGGGGTGCCTGCCGTTCCAACCTTCGAGGAGATTGAGAAGAAGAGCGCATCGGATAACCCGAAATAAGGAGAAAGATGAACAAGACCAAAGCTCTGGGTATCACGAACCTTATCGGCATTCTGCTGATAATCGTCGCAATAATCTCTGCGGGGGGGCTCTGTTATGTGGCCTTGGAATACACTCAGATATCCGAGACCCTGGTCACCGTCGATGCGGCCGTCACTGATATTGCCATCCTTCATGACTACGCCTCCGGAGAATATCAGGTGATAATCACCATCGCCGTTTCCAATCCCTCCAGGCTGAACATAAACATATACAGCATCGAATATCTGGCTTATGCCGACAGAACCACGACAACCCTGATGGGTTCTGAAGCGAACATCGGTGGCGGTTCAACCAGCACGGGCAACGGCACGGTCGTTGCAGGTTCGGTAAGAGAAATCCAGGTATTCTATCTAATAGGGCAAAGCGGCCTATACTTGCAGAGACTGCAGCATGCCCTTGACGGCGGCAATACAGCCTGGATATACCTGGGCGGTTTCCTCCTCTACCGGATATCGGATTTCCAGGACGTCAGCTCGGAGATTGGCCTCGGCTACCTTGACCAGGTGGTGATCCAGGATGCTTGAGAAGGAAACTCTTGCCAACAGAGTCAAACTCTTCGTTTGGTCCGTTTCCGCGGGATTGGTGATTGCCTTCTTCTTCGCCAGCAACTTCCTTGCCTGGGCAACGAATTTCAACCCGGGTGGCGAGGCCCTGTTCATAAGCCCGCTCATGTGCGGCCTGATACTCGGAATCATTACCTGCGAGATGGATGCGGTAAACACCGTGTTGGCGACTATCATCATTACCGTCACGACAACAATATCTGTGATATTGACACTGATGTCCCCGTTCATCCTCGGAATCGTGTCTGACCCATCTGGCACAATCTGGTTCATCCATGTGCCGCAAAACATACTCATCACAGTCATCCTCGTACTACCTATCACATTGCTTGGGTCTATACTCGGAAGGCTTTTTGCAGAGAACACGATTCTGTCCTCGGCCATGAGGGGCGAGAGGGCCGTGTTGAAATCCGAAACCGAGGAATGGTACAAAATGCTGGAAGAAAAGCTCGAGGAAAAGAAAGCCGCTCTGGAGAAGGTGAGAAAAGAGCAGGAAGCCAACATGGGTGCTGAGAATTCACAGGTCGAAAGACCACCGGCTCAGTAAGGTGATAATATGAGCGAACGCAAAATCAGAGTACTGATTGCCAAGCCAGGCCTTGACGGCCATGACAGGGGTGCCAAAATCGTGGCAAGGGCGTTGAGGGACGCCGGGATGGAGGTTATCTACACAGGCCTCCACCAAACTCCCGAACAGATCGTCGAAACAGCAATCCAGGAAGACGTCGATTTCATCGGCCTGAGCTGCCTGTCTGGCGCCCACATGACTCTATTTCCCAGGGTCATGGGCCTGCTAAGGGAAAACGGTGTCGAAGACATCATAGTTACTGGCGGTGGGATAATCCCTGAAGAGGACATACCGAAACTCAGGGAGGCGGGCATCTCTGCGATTTTTGGGCCGGGAACTCCGTTGGAAGACATCATCGAATACCACCGGAAGGCGAAGTAACTCCATGGAGCTTGCCCAGCGTATTCTGAAAGGCGACAGAAGGGCTGTTGCCAGACTGATATCGATGGCGGAGAATTTCGACCCTCAAGCCCAGGACGCGATGCGCCTGCTCCATCCACACTCGGGCAGGGCGCACATCGTCGGAGTCACAGGCCCGCCCGGTGCAGGAAAAAGCACGCTCATAGATCGGCTGGCAAAATCATATAGACTTTTAAATAAAAAAGTCGGAATAATAGCCGTGGACCCATCCAGCCCGTTCACGGGTGGAGCCATCCTCGGAGACAGGATAAGGATGTCCGACCTGAACACCGATTCCGGTGTTTTCATTCGGAGCATGGGCACACGGGGACATCTGGGCGGTCTGTCCCGCGCCGTATGCGATGCCATGCTGATACTGGACGCTTTCGGCATGGACATCATAATCATAGAGACCGTGGGCGCCGGGCAATCGGAGGTTGAGATAGCCTCCCTTGCCCACACCACTATACTGGTCGAGATGCCCGGCCTGGGTGATGACATTCAAACCATAAAAGCCGGAATAATGGAGATTGGCGACATTTTCGTTGTGAACAAAGCAGACCGCCAGGGCGTCGAAAGGACCGAGATGGAACTGAAGGCGATGCTCGACCTTGACAGCGAGGAGAAAGCATGGACCCCCCCGATAATGAGGACGATTGCCAATTCGGGAGAGGGAATAACAGCCCTGAGAGATGCTATAGATGCACACCGGGCACACCTTGTCGCATGCGGAGACTGGAATCTGGTAAACCATGACCGCATCAGGGCAGGGTTCATGGCCCTTCTCAGAAACCGCCTCACGGCTTTCATAACCGAAAATCCCGGGAACAAGCCCATCTTCGATGCGATGACCGCCCGGATAGTCCGTCGGGAGATCGACCCTTACACGGCAGCCGACGAACTGATGGCCAAGCTGACTTCTATCAAACACTGATTACCCGCAGTCCAGTCCATTGTGCCTTGCCGGGTGGGGAAAGGCATATAATTCCGCAGAGATGGCACAGATAGATTTTTATCAAGCAAGTCAATAGTACATGCCAATGTCGATAATGTCCGATGCCAAGTCAGGGATTCCCGAAATTGCCCGTGAAGTGGCCATTCGTGAGAACATACCCGCCGAGAGAATAGCCAGGGGTCTGGCCAGTGGCCGTATAGTCATACCCTCGAACCCGAGGCACTCACCCACACCCACAGGCGTCGGAGAAGGGCTCCATGTGAAAGTGAATGTCAATCTGGGAACCTCGGAGGACTGCTCGGCAATCGATGAGGAACTTGAGAAAGCCAGGACTGCGGTCCGTTTCGGTGCGGATACCATTATGGACCTAAGCACCGGCGGCGACATTGACTCGATCCGCAGGAGGATTCTCAAAGAAGTGAAGGTGCCAGTTGGCAGCGTCCCGATCTATCAGGCCGGGCTCGAATTCGCGCGAAAAAGCGCCGTCGTGGACATGACGGAGGACCATATCTTCAAAGGAATAGAGACCCATGTCAGGGACGGGATTGATTTCATAACGGTGCACTGCGGCGTGACCAGGGAAAGCGTCGAATCGCTGAAGAACTCCGGCCGCCTGACAGGCGTGGTCAGCCGCGGCGGGTCGTTCCTCACGGCCTGGATACTTCACAATGGGAAGGAAAATCCGCTCTATGCCAATTATGACTATCTGCTCGAGATTGCCAAGGAACACGAGGTCACGCTGAGCCTGGGGGACGGGTACCGCCCCGGCTGCATCGCCGATGCCACCGATGCCCCGCAGATTAAGGAGCTAATCACGCTGGGAGAATGCGTGAAGAGGGCGAGGGAAGCAGGCGTCCAGTCCATGGTGGAAGGCCCCGGCCACGTCCCGATGCATCAGATTGAAGCCAATGTCAAGCTTGAAAAGTCAATTTGCGACGGCGCGCCGTTCTATGTGCTTGGGCCATTGGTCACGGACATAGCGCCGGGCTACGACCACATCACCGGCGCCATCGGCGGCGCGATCGCCGCATCATGCGGTGCCGATTTCCTCTGCGATGTCTCGCCCTCCGAGCATCTCTGCCTGCCCACGGTAGACGACATCAGGGTCGCCACCATCGCCAGCAAGATAGCCGCCCATGTGGGCGACATCTCCCGCGGAATGAGCATGGACCGGGACAATGTCATCTCCAGGGCGAGGGCGGAGTTGGACTGGGAATCGCAGTTCGCTCATTGCCTGGACCCGGAGCATGCCCGCGCCAGGAGGAACGAGCGCAGGCCCGGGAAGGGCGACGAGGACGTATGCTCCATGTGCGGGAAATACTGCGCCATCAAGCTCACGAACGAATATCTGAAGAAGAAGTAATGCGGGAGATTGAAGTATTTTGCGTATCCCAGCAATCCGGAGCATCAACCCGCAACAAACTTTAATACCAGAATAATGAGAGAAACGTTCCCGTGCAAGAGAATGGTATATGGTGACGATTGCTTTGTCGACAAATTATTCCAATCGCAATCGTC
>DAJR01000043.1 GCA_002496385.1 Methanomassiliicoccales archaeon UBA147
ATGTTCAAGTCGCCGTGCCAGAACACGTGCCCGGCAGAGACAAATGTCCCAGGATACATACAACTCATCAACGAGGGAAAGTATGTCGAAGCTTACGAAGTGAACAGGGAGAACAATCCCTTCCCGTCGATTTGCGGGAGGGTCTGCGAGCATCCCTGCGAGACTAGATGCCAGCGCGCACAGCTTGACGAGGCCATCGCCATTAGGGACCTAAAGCGGGTTTGTTCGGATGCCTACCTTAAATCCAAGAAGCCGGCAAAAATCACCAAATTGAAATCCGTCGGCAAGAAAGTCGCGATTGTGGGCGGCGGTCCCTCCGGACTCTCTGCAGCATATTTCCTGGCAAGACTTGGATACTCGCCGACGGTATTTGAATCGGCTGAAAAAGCGGGCGGCTGGCTCAGGTACGGGATTCCGCGATACAGGCTGCCCCATGACGTTCTGGACAAGGAGATATCCGATATTCTGGACCTCGGGGTCGAACTCAAGACCAAGGTTTCCGTCGGAAAGGAAATTGCGCTTGCTGATCTCAGGAAGAAGTACGATGCGGTCTATCTTGCGGTGGGAGCGCAGCTTGACAAGAAGCTTGGCCTTGACGGCGAGGACCTCCCAGGCGTGCTCCCCGGGCTTAAAGTGCTGAGGGACATCAACAGCGATAAGCAAGTGAAGATCGGGAAACATGTGCTCATCATCGGAGGCGGCAATGTCGCGGTCGATGTGGCCAGGACATGCGTCAGGCTTGGCGCGAAGGTGACTATATGTTACAGGCGCGAGGAACAGGACATGCCAGCCTACAAAGAGGAGATAGAGCAGTGCAGGGAGGAAGGCGTCACCTACCACTTCCTTGTGGCTCCCGAGAAGCTCATAATCGAGAAGGGCAAAGCCGTTGGCGCCGTGTTCCGCAAGAACACGATGGGCGAGTTTGACAAATACGGCAGAAGGAAGCCAGTCCAAACCAAGGAGACCATCGAGGTCAAGGCCGACAGCATCATAGTCGCAATCGGCCAGGACATGGACGGGACTTTCGCGAAAGGCCTCGAGACCGAAGTCCTGGGCAAGGGAAAGGTCCTGGCAGGCAAAGGGCTTGTCACAAAGGACCCCAAGATATTCGCCGGCGGCGACGCAGTCCTCGGGCCTGCCAGTGTGATTGAGGCAATAGGCCACGGCCGCCAGGCGGCGAGATCCATTGACATCATGCTGAGCGGCAAGGACAGACTCCTGGAGCTGGAGAAACAGAATTTCAAGAAATACTCCATGAAAGCGCCGGACAATGAGGAAACCATGCCGCGCCAGCACTCGGAAGAGGTCGGCGCAAAGGAACGGTCTTGCGGATTCGGCGAGGTCGTCATGTGCCTTGACGCGAAATGCGCCAAGAAGGAGTCTGCCAGATGTCTGAGATGCGATCTCAGCGCAGAGGAGGGTGAGTAAATGGCTACCGACGTACAGATTCACATGGTTATTGACGACAAGAAGATTACCTGCAAGCCCAACCAGACTGTCCTTGAGGTTGCGAGGGCGAACGGAATTGAGATACCCACATTATGCCTGAACTCCCTTTTTCCTGGACACAAGGTCGGCTCGTGCCGGATGTGCCTTGTCGAGATAAAGGGCGGTGGGAGGCCGGGCCTCCAGCCAAGCTGCACCCTCCCGGTATCCTCGGGCCTGACGTTGTCAACATGTAGCGATACTGTTTACAATGCCAGGAGGACAGTCGTAGAACTGTTCCTAACAGAGCATGTGCAGAAATGCCGCGACTGCCCGATATCGGGGAACTGCAACTTCGCCAAGCTCTGCCGCGACTATGATATAAACGGTGTACCAGTTTGCGCGGAATGCCCCAACCAGGGCGAGGGCTGCCTCCTGAAGCGCGGCGTTCTCTGCCTCGGACCTCTGACATATGCAAATTGCAATGCCTACTGCACAAGGAAGGGCTACAGGTGCGAGGGCTGCCATACCATAATGGTGCATGACGATATTATCAAGTTCGGCATACGCGCCTACAAGGATGCCGGCTTCAAGGCAAAGGAAGTGCTCGAGGCAGCCAAGGTATTCTCCTTCGACAGCATCAAGGCACTAGAGAAGGTCATGAAAGAGGAGGGTTTCATATGAGCAAAGATATCAACATCCATGTAGAACATCTGACTCGCGTCGAGGGCCACGGCAACATCATACTGAACGCGAAAAACGGAAAGGTGGAGAAGGTCATGTGGGAAGTGTCCGAAGCCCCCAGACTTTTCGAGGCCTTCGTCCGAGACAAGCCCTACAATCAGCTTGCACAGATAACCTCCAGGATATGCGGCATATGTTCCATCGGCCACACGCTGGCTTCACTCAAGGCCACGGAAGCGGCAATGGGCATCGAGATTTCCGAGCAGAGCCAGAAGCTCAGACGTCTCGCCATTCACGGCGAGAACATGCAGAGCCACATCCTGCATGTCGGTTATCTGGTCGCGCCGGACCTGTTCGGCGTCGGCAGCGTCATCCCGCTGGTGAATACCCACAAGGACGCAGTGCTTGCCATAGTCAACCTTCACAAGCTGTCCAATGAATTCTCCGACCTCATCTGCGGCCGTACGACCCACCCAATCAACCTTGTCCCTGGCGGCCTGTGGAAGTCTCCCTCGCCCATCAAACTGAGGGCAATGAGGCAGAAGCTTGTCGAGGCCGTGCCCACAGCCAACGCGGTCGCGGAGATCGTGCTGGCCAATGCCGGGGCTTTGCCGGATTTCAAGCGGGAGACCGAGTTCATTGCACTGGTGTCCAAGAAGGAATATGCAATCTACGACGGGGACATCGGCTCGACTGACGGCGGAACCTACCCCGTGAAGGATTACAGGAAAATCGTCAACGAGTTCGTGGTCCCGCAATCGACCGCGAAATACACAAAGCACAAGCGTGAATCCTTCATGGTCGGCGCTCTGGCCCGGTACAATCTCAGCTCGAAGCAACTCCACCCGCTGGCCAAAGGGTGGGCCGACAGGTTCGGCCTGAAGCCTGTGTGCCACAACCCCTTCATGAACAACGTGGCACAACTGATAGAATTTGTCCACTCGATTGAAGATTCCATTGCAATCATCGACAACCTGCTGGTGAACTACAAAGACGAGCCCAGACCCAAAGTGAAACCGAAGGCCGGGACAGGCGCCGGCTCGGTGGATGTCCCGCGCGGCATACTCTTCCATGAATACACCTACGATGCCAAGGGCATATGCACCAAGGCCAACTGCGTAATCCCGACCAACCAGAACCATAACAACATCCAGCATGACTTCGAGGCCTTCGCGCCCACACTCCTGGGCAAGCCGGAGAAGGAGATAGAACTCAACCTCGAGATGCTTGTCCGCGCTTATGACCCTTGCATATCCTGCTCGACGCATTATCTGAAGGTCGAATGGAACAGAGGTACATTGAGGGATAATGAGGGATAGCTGCTTCCTGTCATTTTGCCGATGTCGATCGGGCAGGGTGGACGAGAGAATCGGCAGAAGGGTTGGGCGCCGGATTACACGTTGAACCCGCCCACACACCGCCCAACCATCCCTATTTTCAGTTCCGGCCCCCGCCATCATGCCTCGGCTGCCCATTACAATTGGTACTCAAGGCCGGGGTCGTGGCCTGGTTTCCGGAACCAGGCTGATGACGCGATTCTCTTTCTTTCATCCTCAGGGTAACCTGGTCTGTAAGGGCCAGGGGGTGTCTAAACCAGCCCCCAACCCGGTTTCCGAGGCTACGGCATCCAGCCAACTGCCCAAAACACGAGGTCTCCCAGTCTCCCGTTCCAAATACCATCAGGCTTTGGATGGAGAAAAAAAATGACCTCAGACTTTAGATACCGATGAAACCGCACAGCATCTAAGCAGGAAATTTTATGTCGGTTTTGCAATTCTTTTTTATACAACATTTACATCCCCATACCCTAGAAATAGCACCTGAGACAAGACTTGAAAGGAGGAAAGCTTATGAAAATATTGATGAAGGAGGATTTCAAGGCATTCGTGAACGCCCTCATCGGTGACCCCAGCCTCGATACCGTGGGGGTGAAAGCGAAAGGCCAAAAATTTGTATTTGACAGCCTGGACAGCGCGGATGAACTGCGTCTGGATTATGATGTGACGATACTTCCGCCGAAGAAGTACTTCCTGCCGCAATACGAAACCATTGTGGAGTTCGATATGTCGCAGCCATTCTCGGCCAAGCGGCCGGAATATCCCAGGAAGCGTGTGATAATCGGCGTTCATCCATACGATATTGCGGCAATCCGGCAGATGGACAGTTATTTCCTGGACACTGACATTACCGAGGCCTACCTCAGGCGGAGGAAGAACACTCTCATCATCGGCTCCGACGTTATCACGGTGAGCCCTACGGCGTTCTTCGGCGATATGAAGACCGGTGAAGTGAAGTCTGGATACGATCTATTCATCACCGATTTGGGTGATCGCGTTTCGTTCGAAGTGGGCACCGAAGAAGGGGAGCGGCTTCTCAGGCACGCTGCCAACCTGAAGGATTCGACGCCTGTCGACCTGCAAAAGAGGAAGGCCAAACGCAATTCCGCCAACGGAAAGGCCATGCGCGGACTCATGGCCAAGCCGAACGTCTGGCATGATTTGCTTGAGAAGAATTTCGAGAGCATCGTTTGGAAGAATCAATCCGACAAATGCCTTGCATGCGGTACATGCACGTTGGTCTGTCCGACCTGCTTCTGCTATGATATCAACGACGAGATCAACCTCACTCTGAAGTCAGGCGAGCGTGTCAGGACCTGGGACGGATGCTTGCTCAGGCAGTTCACCGTGATATCCACTGGTGAGGTCTTCAGGGAAGATATAGTCGACAGGTACAGGCACAGGTTCCACAGGAAGGGACGATATCTCCCCGACCGCCTGGGATTCGTGGCCTGCGTCGGATGCGGCCGCTGCTCAAGCCAGTGCGTTCCTGATATTGCAGACCCCGTGAAGATGATGAATATGCTATTCGAATCCTCGGAACATGTGATTGCCGAGGATGGCGACAGAGACGCACACTCCGTCAGCATAGACGCCAAAAACTTCGATCTGGAAGGAACCATATCGCTCCACATGCCCAAACCTGCCACAATAATCAGGGCCGAAAAGGTGACAGAGAAGGAGATGTTCTTCGAGATAGAGATGGATGACCACAAGCCACTTGGGCATCAGCCCGGCCAGTTCGTTGAAGTTTCGCTGTTCGGTTCTGGCGAGGCCCCGATTTCGGTAAGCTCTCCGCCCGGCGGTAATACCTTCGAACTTGTAGTCAGGAAAGCCGGCGATCTAACCAATAAACTCCATCTGATGAAGGCCGGCGACAAGGTCGGCATCAGGGGGCCGTTCGGCAAGGGTTTCGATGCGGAGGCGCTGAAGAAGAAGAACCTGCTGTTCATCGCAGGAGGCCTTGGCATTGTGCCCATGAGATCTCTCTTCAACCATGTGCTGAACAACCGCCCCGATTACGGCGAAGTAACAGTCCTTTACGGTTGCAAGGAACCATGCGAAATGCTGTTCAAGGACGAGGTCGCCGCATGGGGTCAGCGTAAGGACATAACGCATCTGCTCACGGTCGACAAGTGCCCGGACGGTGAGTGTTGGGAGGGCGACATTGGCGTCGTCGGCAAGCTGATTCCGAAGGTCAAGTTCGACCCGAAGCATACTATTGTCATCCTTGTCGGACCGCCGGTCTTCTACAAGTTCGTCATACGGGACCTGAAGAAGCTTGAGGTTCCGGACGAGAACATCATAGTGAGCCTGGAGAGGCGCATGAAATGCGGAGTGGGCAAATGCGGCCACTGCCAGATGTCAGGCGTATACGTCTGCAAGGACGGGCCTGTGTTCAATTATAAAGAGATAAAGGACAACAAGGAGGCGTTCAAATGAAACCGAGAGTTGCATTCTTCGATTTCGCGAGCTGCGAGGGCTGCCAACTTTCAGTTGCCAACCTGGAGGAATCGTTGGTCGATGTGCTCAAGCTCATCGACATTGTGGCATTCAGGGAAGTGATGAAGGAGCATTCCGACCAGTACGACATAGCCATAGTCGAGGGCTCGATAACGCGGCCCATGGACGAAGAGCGGCTCAAGAAGATAAGGGCCAATGCCAATATCCTCATCGCCCTGGGCGCCTGTGCCCATCTCGGCGGCGTGCAGAGGATGGCGAACCAATGGACTCCCGAAGAGAACAAGAAGGAGGTTTACGGCATTGCCAATCCGGCCGATATCGCAGACAGCAACAGGTTCTTTGAAAAACCAAGGCAGAAGGCGCTGGACGAGGTTGTCAAGGTCGATTATACCATTCCGGGCTGTCCGATAAACAAGGAAGAATTCGCCAAGGTGCTGATCGCCCTTCTGACAGGCAGGAAGCCCCCGATACCGGATTACCCGGTCTGCGTGGAATGCAAGAAGAAGGAGAATGTCTGCATGTTCACCATTGGCAAGTTCTGCATGGGGCCGCTGGCAAGGGCAGGCTGCGGCGCGCCGTGTCCGACGGCAGGCAACGAATGTGAGGCATGCCGCGGCTACGTGGACCATCCACATGAGAAGGCCCAGACCGATGTGCTTGAGAAATATGGATTGACTGTGGATGACATCATGCGCAGGAAGACCATGTTCACGTATCGCTATGTCGAGAAACCCAAGGACGGTGCATAAAATGAAAGACGTAAATATTCTCGTGGAACATCTCACAAGGGTGGAGGGCCACGGCAACATTGTATTGAACGCGAAGGACGGTAAGGTCGAGAAGGTCCAGTGGCAGGTTTCCGAAGCCCCGAGATTTTTCGAATCGTTTGCCAGAGGCAGGACACATTACGAGATGGCGCATGTCACATGCAGGATTTGCGGGATATGTTCGATAGGCCACACGGAAGCGTCCCTCAAGGCCACAGAGACTGCAATGGGTATCGAACTTTCTGAGCAGACACAGACACTGAGACGGATGATAAAATCTGCAGAGAATCTCCAGAGCCATGTGCTCCATGTGGGTTACCTTATCGCCCCGGACCTGTTCGGAGTTGGCAGTGTGTTCCCCCTCATCGGAACGCACCCCCAGATCGTTCTCAAGATTGTCGCGTTGCACAGACTTGCCAACGAGATGTCCGACCTCTTGGCCGGCCGGACCATACACCCGACCAACATGGTCCCGGGCGGATTCACCAGCATTCCCTCCGAGAAGCAGTTGAAGCAATTGAGACAGAAGCTCCTGGACGCGGTCCCGGTGTTCAACGAGGTCGCCGAAATTGTACTGGCCAACGCTCACAAACTGCCGAAATTCACCAGGGAAACAGAGTTCATCGCCCTCACCAGCGACAAGGAATACGCGATCTACGATGGCGTCATCGGCTCGACCGACGGCGGCACATGGCCTGTGGATCAATACCTGAAGGTGACCAATGAGTTCGTCGTGCCGTATTCCACAGCCAAATTCACCAAGCACAACCGCGAGTCATACATGGTCGGTGCCCTGGCGAGGTTCAACCTGAATTACGACAAGCTTTCGCCGCTGGCAAAACAATGGGCGGGCAAGTTCGGGCTTTCTTCGGTCTGCCACAATCCCTTCATGAACAGCGTCGCCCAGCTAATCGAATGCTTCAATGATGTGGAAACAACAATCGCCTGGATAGACCAGCTGCTGGAAAAGGGGCTTGATGCAAAGAACATGTGCGCCAAGTACGATGTGAAAGCCGGCAGGGGAATAGCAGCAGTGGATGTGCCCCGCGGAATCCTGTTCCACGACTATACCTACAACGACAAGGGAATCTGCACCAAGGCCAACTGCATCATCCCCACAAACCAGAATCACAACAACATCAACCAGGACTTCAAGGCTTTCGCCCCCACGATTATCGACAAGCCTGAGAAGGAGATCGAACTGCTCCTGGAGATGCTAGTTCGAGCATACGACCCGTGCATATCTTGCTCCTGCCACTACCTGGACGTTCAGTGGAAGCGTTAGACGGAAAATGGAAGGGGTAAAGTACCCCTTCCCCTTTTCATTATTCTCATGAGCAGAACTGTGGTATTCGGCATCGGCAACACCCTCATGGCCGACGACGGCGCAGGCGTCCGGGTGCTGGAGCTTCTCACTGACATGCCGGACAATGTCGAGCTGGTGGAGATGGCCACCGGCGGCATGACGCTTCTGCACAATTTTGAGGGCGTGGACAGGGCCATAATCATCGATGCGGTGGATTTCGGCGGCAAGCCCGGCGAGGTCCGCATCTTCAGGCCCGAGGATGTTTTCTCTATCAAGACAGTGGGCTATTCCCTCCATGACTTGGACATACTGAAAGTCCTGGACCTTGCAAGGACCATGGGCACCCTGCCGAAAGAGGTTTTCATCGCTGCCATACAGCCCGGGAGCCTGGCGATGGGGGAGGGGCTGAGTGCGGAAGTCGAGAACACGCTGGGGGAGCTGGCGCGGCGCATCCGCTCATTGTTCTGAAGGTTTTTATCCCATAATAATATATCCCCATTCATGAAAGGCCGTGTGGACATCCGAGTCAGGTACATCGAGATCGACCAGATGGGCGTCGTGAACAATGTCAATTATTTCAAGTGGCTGGAAGAGGGAAGGGTCGAATTCCTGCGGGATCTGGGCATGCCTGTCATCGAGATTGAGAAGTCGGGAACGATACTCATGATGGCGGAGACGAAATGCAATTATCTTTCTCCCGCCAGATACGATGAAGAACTGATTCTGGAGACGTCTGTCACCCACGTGGGTACCAAGAGCCTGCGGTTCGATTACCTGGTCCGCAGGAAATCGGGCAAGAAAGAGATCGCCAGGGCCTACACGGTGCATGTGACCACCGACAGGAAAGGCAAGCCAAAGCCCATACCCCCGAAGCTGAAAAAGGTTTTACTGGGGGCAAAGGAATGACTGCGATGAAGCCGCTGGCCCCGGGAAAGGCACTGAGCCACATCTCCCACCCGGTGGCCATTATCACTGTGAACGATGGCAAGAAGCTCAACGGCATGACCGCTGCCTGGGTCACGCAGATTTCCATCGACCCGCCAATCCTTTGCGTATCGATTAGCCCGAAGCGCCACACCTGGGAAATGCTGAAGGGCGTGGAATTTTTCGGCGTCTCCATGCTGTCAAAGGACCAGGAGGGGGAATCGGATTTCTTTGGCTCCAAGTCCGGCAAAAAGGTCGATAAATTCAAGGCCATGGGCATCGAGCCGTTCATGGCCGCGCATGATGTCCCCCTCCTGACTGGTTCGGTGGCCGGGTTCGTGTGCCGCAAGACCCATCAGGTCGAGCAGGGAGACCACTGGGCGCTGTTCGGAGAGGTTGTCGAGGCGTGGAAAGGCCATGATAACGTCCCACTGAATTTCTTCAAGTCTGGGTATCACTCATGGTGACGGAATGACTCTCAAGGGCATATTGCTGCACAGGAAGATCGGCTGGTTGGCCGTAATCGGGCCGGTTTATGCCCTGGGGTCCATCGCCATTTCCATCTCGCTCTCCCCTTGGTTCGGCTGGCGGAACAACGCCATAAGCGACCTGGGTGTACACGCGGTCGCGCCGATTTTCAATTTTTCCCTGATCGTGTGCGGTGTGTTGTGCGCTGTTTTCTCGTGCGGCGCGATGTTCCGGTTCAGGAGCTGGATATCAAGAGCCGGCATGGCCGTCATGTTCCAGGCCTGCGTGGCGCTCGCGGGCATCGGTGTTTTCACGGAGGATTATTCCCCGCACCATTTCTATTTCTCGGTGACGTTCTTCGCCCTTCTGCTCCTGGCGGCGCTCATCCTAGGGCCGTATTTCCTGCTCATCCGGAGGACGCGCTGGCTCGGTGCCGCAGGCATCGGCGTGGTCGTGCTGGGATTATTTGGATGGGCATATCATATCGCTGTCGGCTGGGGCGCGGGGGTGGCAATTCCCGAGGCGATGACCTTTGTGCCGGGTGGCGTTTGGTTCGCCATGCTGGGGCTCTTTGTTGTCAGAAGGGACTGTTCCAAAGAAAAATTGTAAATGCCTGTATGCCCTTTACCAATCAATGACATCAGGGACATTCGTAGGGAGGGTGTTTGAGCTCTCTCAGATGAATTCAGCGCTGGACAATGCCGTGGGAGGCAAAGGCTCTGCAACCGTAATCTCGGGGGAGCCGGGCATCGGCAAGACCGAGTTGCTCATGCAATGCCTGGGGATGGCCAGACTGAAAGGCATGAAAGTCCTGTCAGGCGGCGCATCCCAGGATACATCCGAACCGTTCCAGGTGTTCACAAGGGCGCTCGGCGGCCACACCGACGCACCACTGCTGGACCAAACCGAGACTGTCTCTTTTTCAGGGGTTTTCCTGACAACCGATTCGGGAGAAATATCGGCGAGGGCCATGTCCGGTGAAATGGATCCTGAGAGGATAGCGGCCACTATGAACGCTGTCCAGTCATTCGTCGGGGATTCTTTCCGGAGTACCGAGGGAAGCATAGGCCGCATGACATTCGGAGACATGACCATATTGGCTGAGCGATGCGGCGATGCCATCATAACCGGTGTGATAGACGGGGTGGAGCATCCCGAGATGGCCAAAAGCCTGAGGATTGCGGCTGCGGAAATTTCTCAGCGCACCCTGGCTCCCGAGGATGCAGTGCAAAAAGTTGCACATTTGAAATTTTCCAAGAGAAAGGACATGTCCGGCGTCAAGCTGGCCAGCGAAAGGAACAGGCTCGCAGACAGGACACTGGACCTTCTGAGCAAAGCCACCGGCAATCAACCTGTGCTGATGGTGTTCGAGGACATGCACTGGGCAGACGAGATTTCCCTGTTCGTTTTTGCCTATCTGGCTAGAATCTCCCCGCGTATGAGTCTGTCAATCATCGCGACGGCAAGGCCGTCAGAGACCGAGCTCTGGGACGGTGAAATCAACAATCTGGTCAACGAAGGCGCCGTGAGCATCATCCCGCTCGTGCGCATGGACGGGGACTCGGTCCGGAAGCTCGTGGATGCGGTTTACTCTCCGAACAGGTTCCCCGCCGAGTTCTACGCAAATCTGGCCAGGGACTGCAGCGGCAATCCGCTGTTCACTTCCGAGATGGTGAACCAGATGGCCGCCGAGGGCGGAATAATCCTGAGAGACGGAGTGTTCGAGTTGGTGGATACCCATCATTCCATGCCTGAAAGAATCGAGGACATAGTCATGAGGAAGCTGGATACACTCAATCCGCACTCTCTGGCTGCAGCCGAACATCTGTCATGCGCAGGACGCGAATTCCCTGCGGGCATACTGAACTCCCTGAAGAACGTTAATAACCCGGAAGCTGTGGTCGATGAGCTTTCATCGGCCGGGATACTTCAGTCCAACGGCGACAACCTGCAATTCAGGCATGCCATGTTCAGGGATGCCATTTACAAAAATATCTCGGCCAGATGGCGCGCCAACTACCACAAGGACATTGGCGAGTATTACGAGAGGGAGCATGCAGGGAGCACCGATGCCGTCATCTATGAACTGGCCAGGCATTTCTTTAATTCGAACGAGAAAGCCAAGGCCTTCGATTATTGTTTCAGGGCCGGCGAGTCTGCAGAAGGATCCTATGCCGCAGAAAGAGCCGTCGAATTTTACAAATGTGCCATGGAAGTGCTTCCGGCCTCGAAACTAAAGTCACCGGGCGAGAAAGAAATTGAGCTGCTGGAGCGCACGGGCGACATGCAGATGCTCGTCAGCAAATTCAGCGAGGCGATAGTCTCATACTCGGCCGCTATCTCCAAATCCGCGGAAGACCAGCAGAAGGTAAAATTGTACAGGAAGAAGGCCGACGTGCTCTGGAAGACAGGGGACTACGACAGCAGCCTGGCAGAGATGTCCAAAGGCGAGGCGCTCACAACAGACAAGCTCGACCTCGCAAATTTCGCCCACCAGCGCGCCTACATCTACATGAGGCGAGGGGAATTTGACCGGGCCATTGAGCTTTCGACGGAGCAATTGTGCATCATTAAAGACGAAAAATCCGCCGAGGCACTGAGGGCCTCGATATATGACACATTGGCCAGTTGCCACCACAGGAAAGGAGAGTACGAAACAGCCCTCGACTATTACGGGAAGTGCCTGGCAATGCAGGAGGCTCTGGGAAACCTCCGAAGGGTCGGGTCGGTCCTAAACAACATAGGCAACGTGTACGGAGACAGGTTCCAGAACGAGAAAGCCAGCCAGTACTATGATCGGAGCATGGAGATATTTAGGAAGATTGGGGACAAACAGGCAGTGAGCGTGTTGACGGCGAATCTCGCTGCGATTCACTATTCCACTGGAAACCTGATTGTTGCCGAGCAGATGTACGGGGAGAGCAGGGCCGTATCCAAGGAGATAGGAGACCTGAGGATGTACAGTGCAAACCTGGCCAATCTGGGCGTGGTGCATAACTCCATGGGAGACTACAGACAGTCCATAGCCCTGTTCGAGGATGCCATGAAGATTTGGGCGGACATGGGCGACCAGATGAGCGAGGCATGGGGGCTGTCCAGCATTGGGGCTGCCCATTACGAGCTCGGGGACTGTGCTAAGGCCAAGGAATTCCTTGAAAAGAGCCATGTCCTGTCCGAAAAGATAGGCGACAAATGGAAGCTCTGCGGGGCATGCCTGTACCTGGCCGAGCTGAAGCGCACAGCAGGCGACCTTGCCGGGGCAAGACAGGCCCACGAGAAGACTTACGAACTCGCGACAGCGCTGGACAGCAAGGACATGATCGTGGAATCGCTAGCCGGGCTTGCTGAGATAGACATCCGGGAAGGCAACCATGCCGCAGCCCAGGACAGGCTTGAATCGGCAGTTAAAATGGCTGAGGATTCCGGGCTAAGGGTGGAACTGGCCATTGCCTTGAAGGTGTTTGCGAAGCTCCGTGCCGCCATGGGGAAGGGAGAGGAGGCAGAAGCCATGTTCTCCCGGGCATTCGAAATACACAAGGGCATACAAAATAACGGAGGCAGGGCAAAGCTGCTCTACGAATGGGGCGTCAAATCGATGAGAGAGGGAAATATCGGGGAAGGCACCGAGAGGCTGAAGTCTGCGCTGCAAATTTTCAGGGCGTCCGGGATGGAGCAATGGGTGCTCAGGACAGAAAGTGCGCTCTCCGGAGAACTAACCTAGAACCCCAACCCGTCCCTGATGAACATGATGCCCCAAGCCAGAGTGATGAGCCCCATTATCGTTGACATTACCTGGATGGGCATCTTGCCGATCTTATGGGATATCCGCGCCGAGAGCAGGAGCAATCCGGCGGAAAATGCCAACACGATTGCGATGGCTATGCCGGTGCAGAGTACCCCATAGTCGTGGGAAGTGATTATTATCGTGGAAATGGTGGCCGGACCTGTGAGCAGGGGCGTGGCAATGATGGACGCGATGGCCGCCGTCGAGCTGCCTTCCTTCTCCTCGACCTTGAAAAGCGACATACCCAGCGACATCTGGATGCCGAATATCAGAAGTATGATCCCGCCGGCCACCTTGAAGTTCTGGATGTCGGTGTTGAACAGCTCAAGAAGCCTCTCTCCCGCGAACAGGACAAGCCCCGAGATGATGGCCGCCACCGCAATCGCCAGGAATGCGGTTCTGCGCCTCTCCGCGTCCTTCATCGGGTCGGTAGCGACCGCGAAAACAGCAAAGCTGGCCAAGGGGTCGATTATGACCACGAACAGCACGATGAGTTGAAGCAGGTTCTCGAACATTGAAAATGCTGCATGATGGCCGACTATTTATCGGTTTTCCCTTCTGGATTTTCCACTGTACCACAAACGATAAATCCCCAGTACTCTTGAGGGGCATAAGGTCTCATAGGGTAGCGATAGCCGTAATCACATTGCCCACAGTATGCCGATTACGGCTGAACGGGTTCTTAAAATATAATTTGAATGGATTCAGAACGTCGGATACTCCGCATATTTCTGCCTGGAAACATATCCAACACTTGCCAAGTCATTGCTGTTTTCAACATCAAAGCCCATCACCACAAACGATAAATCCCCAGCATCCTTGAGGGGCATAAGGACTCATAGGGTAGCGATAGCCGCAATCCCATCGTTCAGTGTCTGTCGATTGCGGCAGGAACGAATTCTTGATTTCATATAAAAGAAAACGTCGGATACTTTGCTATAAATTGCATGATACGTATCCAACACATGATTTGATATTGTAATCCCCCCCTTCATCTCAGACCACAAATGATAAATCCACTACATCCATGGTGGGCTCATGGACTCATAGGGTAGCTAGGATATCCTTCGGGCCTTCGGAGCCTGAGACTGGGGTTCGAACCGAGGCCAGCGAATAGACTGTATCGCTGACTGAGCCGAACGAGGCAAATCGTCGAAAATCCCCATGAGTCCGCTTTTATTGTAAAAATGCCGAGAAAACTCTGGCTTTCAAGCCAGAGATGAATCGACATAAACAATAAAAAACAGGAATCCGCCATGCATCGTCCAATATGTTACACATGAAATCAAAGCTGTTTGGCTTTGATAATTCAGATGCATGGCCTACATGTGTAAACTTCCAGCCCGGTAACGAATGCCAGCCATTTTAGGGGCTGGTAGTTTACTATTGCTCGCCGGAATGCAGCCCGCTCCCCCAGGCTATCTGCGCGGTCTTGGCCTCTTTCAGCGCTTCGACCGCCTGCTTTGCAGCATCAATCCCCAGCCGGTAATCGCCTTTCTCCATATGGAGACGCGCTATCCTGAGCCTTTTGCCTGCCTCTGTCACGTCCCTTCCCGATTCATGCGCCGCCCTTATCTCCCTCTCGGCCTTCCTTATAGCGGCAGCGAGCATCTCGTATTCCGAATCCCTCTGGCTGGCTTTCTGCATGCATTCATTGATCAAATCAATCGCGCCCGCATAATCCCCGGATTCCATGATGATGCTGGCACCGGCCAACATGCTCTCAATCTCGGTAAAATCAACGCCAATCCTCTTTCGGGAGGCTATCCTCTCCCACAGGTACTCGAGCATTTCCCGAACGTTCCTTGCCAGGGTCTCTTCCCCCGGTTCCTGTTCCTTGGCTGCGGTTTCTTCGCCCAATTCCGCTCCTCCGCCCCTGTGAATAGGCATGAGGCCAGGTAAATAGATTGCGGTGACAGACATGGGAACATAGCATAAATTGTTAATTTTTTCTGTAAATTTTTTTCATATAATCATTGAAAGGATGATGGTTCCTACAAAATCTTGGTGAGGCTCTCCTTCAGCTTGTCGAGATACTCCTTGCGCTCCTCCATCGACTTCTCCTTTCTGGCCAGTTCCTCTTCCTTCCGCTTGAGTTCGGCTTCCTGGGCTTCGATCTTGCCGCGGTCGGCCTTGTGGCCCTTCTCCTTCTTGGCCAGTTCCTTTTCAGCGGCCGCGATGTCCTTCTCCAGCTTCTTAAGCCTCGCTATCTCCTTGGTCAGACTGGATTTCTCGTTCGCAACAAGCTTGGACACCCGCTCGTTGATGATCTCCTCGATGTCCACCGCCTTGTGGCTCTCCATCTCGATCTGCTTCCAGACATCCGCTGCCTCCTTTTTCTCGGCCATCAGCGATTCAAGGTCGGAATCAATCTGCCTTCTCCGGATATCAAGGTCTTCCTGGGTCTTCCGGTTCTGCTCGGCCATGAGGAGCGACTCCCTCTCGCGCTTCTCGACATCAGCCTCCCTGGACCTCAGCTCTTCCTCCATTGCGGCCTTCAGTTTATCGAGGCGCTCGTTCTCGCTGGTGAGCTTCTTCAGTGTATCCTCGGTGCGCTTCTGCTCAACGGATTTGCCGTATTTCATTAGAGCCAGTGCGGACTGTTTCATCTCGTCCACCTTGGCTTTCTCTTCCTTGAGCATGTCCATCTCGGCCTGGCGCTTGTCCATCTCGTCCTCCAGGAGGCGGCGCATGCGGTTGAGGTCTGTCTCCTTCTCGCGCATCTCCTTCTGCTGGGTCTCGATGTCCTTTATCTTCTGGGGCAGGTCTCCCTTCATCTTGTCGAGCTCCGCGCGCTCGGCCTTGATGGATTCCATCCGGGCATGAAGTTCATTCTCCATCTGGGTGAGGTCGCGTTCATGGGAAGCAAGCTCCTCCTCCCTGCGCGTGACAACCTCCGCCCTGACCTTCATCTCCTCGGTTTCCTTGGCCATCCTCTCTATGTTCGCATCGAGCTCCTTGTCCCTTTCTGCCAGGTCGTCCATCTTGTAGTTCAGTTCCATCTCGGTCCGTTTTAGCTCCTCGCTCTTCTTCTGAAGTTCGTCCTTCTTTGTCTCGATGTCGGTTTCCTTGTTCTTCAACTGTTTCTGCTTGGCTTCCAGTGATTTCGATTCCTTGCCGATGTCCTTCCAGACCTTCTCCGTGTCGTCCTTCTGTGCGTTGAGCCGGACCCGCTCCTCCCTGAGCTCCTTGTCCAGCTCGTTGAGCTTTATCTCCCTCTTGTCGAAACTGTCCTTCGTCTTGGCTATCTGTTTCTCCCTGATCTTCAGCTCGCTCTCCCGCATCTTGACATCCGATATCTTTGAGGCGATGTCCTCATTCTCCTTTTCGAGTTTCGTCTCCTCTTTCTCTATCGCGGCCAGACGCGCCTGGATGTCTGCCTCGCGGCTGTCGAGTTCCTCTTCCTTCGACAGAAGTTCTCCCTGCCTTTTCGAGTAATCCGCGATACGCGAGTCGGCTGTTTCCATCTTCTGCGTGGCCTTCCTTTCCCTCTCAGTGACCGCAAGCTCCCTCCGGTGCAAGGCGTCCAAATCATCCTCAATGGCCTTGGATTTCTCCTCCATTCCCGAATTGAAATCCGCAATCTTGATCGCGAGGTTCTCCCTGTCGCCGGCCAGTTCCTGGGCAGTTGCTTCAAGCCTCTCCTCTTTCTCTGAGAGGCTTGCCCCGAGGTTCTCAAGTTCCTTCTCCTTCCTGGTGAGCTCCCTGTCGAACTCGTCGAGGGCTTTCGAGCGCTCGTCCATGGCGGTCGAGTCTTCCTCGAGGTGCTGCCTGTCCTGCTGGTGTTTTTCAAGCGCGTTGCCAAGCTCTGTCTCCTTCTTCTGCAGCTCCTTCTCCAGTTTTGTCAGGGCCTCGTCGCGCCCATCCGCCTCTTCCATCTCGGCGTCAAGGTTCCGCTTGAGTTGCTTCAATTCGCCCCTGAGCTTCTCTGCCTCGGTCTCCCTGCTTTCAACATTGGCAATGCGCTTCTGAAGGGCTTTCTCCTGTTTATCCAACTCCTTGGCCCTGTTTTGAAGCGAGCTTTTCTCTTCCTCGATCTCGGCATCCCGGCTCTCAACGGCCTTCTCCCTGGATTTAATGTCCTTCTTTGCAATTTCGAATTCCGCCTTCTTCTTCTCTAGGTCTGCCAGGGCCTTCTCAAGCTTGTTCTCCTGCTTGCTCAGAGCCTTCCCCCTGGTAACTATGTCTTCCTCTCTCTCGTCCAGAACCTTCGTCTTGGCGGATATATCGTTGCGCTGCTGCAGGATGTTGGATTCCATCTCTCCGACTTCGTCCTTGGAGAGCCTGATGCCCTCCCTCATCTTCTCCAGCTCCTTGATCTCCGATTTCAGGGTTTTGCGTTTCTCGTCAAGCTCGCTTTCCCTGGCAGCGAGTTCCTCGTTCCGGCCGGCAATTTCATTCTCCACCTGTTTAAGTCTGTTGGCTAGCTCCTTTTCCCGGCCTGTCAGGTCCTTCTCGGCATCGTCGATTATCCTGGACCGCTCCTCGCATTCATTCTCGAGCTGGGTCAATCCGCTATCCCTTTCCTCGAGTTCGGACAGGCGTTTTTCAAAATCCTCGGATTCGGATTCAAGGAGTTTTCTGCGCTCCTCCAGTTCCTCTCTCTGGGTTTTGATTTCGGATTCTGATGCAGTGAGACCTTCCCTGGCATCCTCCAACTCTTTCTTGAGCGCTGCCAGTTCCTTCTCCTTGGCCTTGAAGTCCGCCTTCATCTTCTCCATGGTCTTGCGGTTCTCCTCGACCTGTTTTTCAAGGCTGGCCGAACGGGAATCAAGGCTGCCCCTCTCTTTTTCAAGTTCGTCTCCCATTTCCTTGAGTTTCTTTTCCTTGGAATCCAGTTCCTTCTGGGTCTTCTTGAGCGACTGGGCGGATGCCTCAAGTTCGGCCTTTTTGCCATCCAGCTGTTCGGAAAGTGATGTGAGTTCGGAATTCCTTCGGTCCAGCTCGGTCTGCATCGAGGCCAGCTTCTTCTCCATCTCCGTCAGGACCTTTCCCTTGCCGTCGATGTCCTCCTTCTCCTTCTCCACGGACTTTCGGGTTTTGGCCAATTCCTTCTTTGTCTCGGCCAGTTCGGCCTTGGTTTCCTCGATTTTTGCCTCCAATTTCTCGGAGCGCTTCTTCTCGGTTTCCAGGCTGGCGGCCAGCTCGTCCTTTTCCCCCGCAATCCTGTTCTTCTCCAGGTCCAGTGCCTCGGCCTTTTCATTCAATTTCCTCAGGGAGCCCTCAAGGTCTTTCTTCTGGCCGTTGGCATCGCCCGCGGATTTCTCAAGGGCATTAAGCTTCTCCCGCAGTTGGCCGGCTTCCTTTTCAAGGGCTGCATGCTCCTTCTCAATGGTCTTTTGCTTCCTGGCCCATTCCTCTTCCCGCCCCTTCATCTCAGAAATGTCTTTATCTTGGCTGGCAATCTTTTTCTGGAGGGCCGCTGCTTCCTTTTCGGCAGACGCGCTCGCGGAAAGTTTTTCCTCCAGTTCGGCTATTTTCGATTCTGCGGTGCTCAGGGTCTTCTCCAACTCTTTGAGTTTCTTCTCAAGGTTCTTTACCTCGGCCGCGTTAGCAGTCCTTCCGGCCTCAGCGTCCGCCAGGTTTTTCTTGAGTTCTTTGTCTGCCTTGTCGCGCTCCTTCATCTTCTCGATGGATTTCTGAAAATCATCAATGTCCGAACCGCTTGGCTCGGGCTTTGCTGCCGGCGGTGTGGGTTCCTGTTTCCTGGCCGGGGGCGCTTCAACAGCAATGCTCGAGGATATGTCAATGACATTTTCCTCTGCTTGAGGCTCCGGGATGGGCTCATCCACCGCGGTGGTTTCCTCCTGGGCCTGCTCGGGAGCAGCGGCATCACTGACAAGGACGTCCTTGACCTCCTCCTCAAGTGCCTTCTTTGCCTTGTCCCTCAGTCCCATTAATCACACCTACAGACCCAGTTCATCCATCAGTTCTTCGTATTCCGCGTAATCCTTTGATTTGGCGAATTTCGTGACGACTTCATCTGGCAGATTTTCCAGTAAATCGTCCAAGACCTTTAATACTTTCTTAAGTTTCTGCACATCGGAAATGATTTCCTTCTCCTCGCCCCGGACTTTTAGCTCTTCAGATTTTACATTGGCCAGCTTGTTTTCAAGCTCTTCGATTTTGCTCTGGAGCTCCGCTTCCTTCCCTTCAAGTCTTTCCGTGCTCTCAGCAGTTACCTGGGCAGATTCTTCTCCCGCGGAAATCGCCTTCTGAATGTTCTTCTGTTCCTCGAGCCAATCCTCCCTGAGCTTCTTTGACTTCTTCAAAACGCTCGTCAACTCCCCTTCGTCCACTATCCATTTGCCTTTTACGACCCTGATTCCGGCCACCGGGGTCTTGAGACCAGCCAGCCCCTGCCTTTCTGCCTCCAGCGCTGCAATCTCATCCTTCATCCTCTCCTCGGTCTTTTTTAGGCTGCCCTCTCTCTCCTTTAATGAATTTATACGTTCGGTCAGTTCATTCTCCTTTTTCTCAAGGAAACTCTCTCTGGCTTTGAGCTTTTCCTTCTCTTTTTCTCGCCGCTCTATCTCACCTTTGAAGGCTTTGAGCCGCGTATTGAGGTTTTCCTCTTTCTCCTTTATCTCGACGGAATGCTGTCTGAGTAATTGCCTGTAGGCCGTGTCCATGTTGTTTATGTTTTCCTCAAGGCGCTGTATCGAGTTCCTCTCGACGGTGATCTCGGCCAGCTGCCTTTCCAGGTTGCTACGCTTCTTCTCAGAATCCAGGTCCTCCTCGCTCAGGTTGTGAAGCTCGTTCTGGAGGGATTTGAATTTAATCTCCAGTTCATCCAATGATTCCTTTCTTAGGTCCAGGGCCTTTTTAAGTGGTTCGGCCATTTGTACTATGCTGTCCTCCCGCCTCTCGAATTCCTCCCTCTCCTCGGCCGATTTCCTTATCTCTTTGATGGTCTCTTCCTGCAATGGGGTGGGCGCGATTCCCCCTATCACATCTTTGAAAATATCCGTGGCTTTCTCCGTTTCCATTTTGTCTTCCTGGATACGTCTTGCTTCAAGATTCTTTCCCCATTCGAGGAGCCTTGAAAGAAATTCGTCATCCTCCTTGCTCCTGCTGCTCTTTTCGGTAATGAATTTCAGACCGCAGTTTGTGCAGCTGTTTGAACCGGAGTCAACCACGGTTGTGCAGTAAGGGCAAATGATTGCATTGAAATCCCCGTCCAGAGCCTCGTCACAATGTTCGCACTTACCCCTTCCCGATTCTATGATTGAACCGCAACCGGAACAGTATATCTGTCCATCCGAAGTGTGCCCCCTCTGTGCCATTCTTGCGACCGCCAAATCTATACGTTACAATGCCCACTATGCTGAAATTGTATCGCTTACTCCTTTAATATAGTTTTTCTAAAAGATATCCTTGATGCCATCGGCGGGTCCATACCGGCAGACTTATGCCCTGTCCCGGCATTTCATCCTCATGGCTCTGCTCATGGTCAGGTACGGCGAGATCGCGCTCAAGAGCCCCGCAGTCCGCAGAAGGTTCGAGAGGGCACTGGGAAACAACATCGCCGCAAGATTTGCCGAATCCGGGAGGGAATGCCGGATCGAACACGAGCGGGGCAGAATATTCCTCTGGTCCAACGACGCAGATTTTGCCGGCAAAGTACTCTCAAGGACCTTTGGCGTGGTTTCCTATAGCGAGGTCGTGGAATCAACTTCAAGCCGGGAAGATATCTTTCGGACCGCCATTGCCCTTTCCAAACCTTTCTTCAGGAAAAGCGTCAGGTTCTGCATAAGGGCTCGGCGAAACGGCCAGCATGAATATTCCAGCATGGAACTCGCCAGGGACGCAGGGTCCGCGGTGTTTGTGGCCAATGAAACGCTTGAGCCGAAGGTGGACCTCACAAATCCCGAGCTCGAGATTTTCGTCGATGTCCGGCAGAACAAGTCCTACATCTACACCGGAAGCGTGCAATGTACGGGCGGGATGCCGCTCGGCACCCAGGGCAGGATGCTGGGCATTGTAAACAACAAAAATGACATTGCGGCATGCTGGCTCATAATGAAGCGCGGCTGCCGTGTGACCGTCCTCACCGACGATGAGGAACTGGCACAGCCTTTGCGCAGATGGGACCCCAATCTAAAGCTGCTGAGCCTGAGCGGCTGGGATATCTCTTCCCTGGCTAGGAACAGGCGGGCAGACGGATTGTGCCTGGGCTGGGGGGTTGAGGAATTCGACAATCAGAGCCCGACAATGGCAGGAATCAATATTCCGTTATTCTATCCTCTCATCGGCATGAGTCAGGCGGAAATCGACGGACTGATGGCTAGGATAACTGCGTAGGCAATCGTGGTGCTTGCGGAATGAAGCTGCGGCTATTGTAGATTGCCGGGTCGGGAAGCGGGAATTTGTTTGGTTGTTGAAGCTAAGGGAAGCGGGATTTGGCGACGGAATCAATGGCTGGCGATACAGCCATTCCGTACGCTTCCCGAGTCCCGAACTTCAGAAATGTGAACTCTTATTTAATCAAGAATTCATACCGACAGGTTTACTGCCTCGCGTAGCTGAACGCCAGGCCATTGATGGCCTGGATGAAAGCGTTGGGCAGTAAACGTGAAATGCCGTTGCATGCCGTACTCATACAATCAAAGAAAATCGAAGCCTTCCAGCTTCGATATTCAGGCATGCTACATTTTGAGATTTCAAAATGGGTTTGCCGAATCTGTGATTCGGCATATAACTGCCCTATG
>DAJR01000025.1 GCA_002496385.1 Methanomassiliicoccales archaeon UBA147
CCGAATCCACTGGCATTGATGCAACCCAGAAACGCCAGTCCCTTTCGCAATACACGAAGTGGATTGCGTTAAGACGAATCTTTGATTCGCCTGTTTAGGGGCTGGTAGTTTACATCAGGTTCGCCACATACCCGAAGCTTGCGACGCCGCCCACCGCCAGTATTCCGACGACCAGCGTGCGGGATATCCCGGCCCAGAAGTTCGTGAGCACGAACCAGTTCCTATCGAACACCTCGCCGTCCTTGTTCAAAATTGAGAATATGTACAGCGGAACGGTGTCAGTCATGAGCGGAATGCACATGACCAGGAACATGGCGAAATATCCATATCTCACGCAGAACCTCTCCACCCTTCTGAGGAGCCTCTGGAACCAGCCCCAGCTCATGTATTTATTGATGAGCTTCTCGGCCTTCACGCCTATAACGAACACGACCCACGAGCCGAGCGCCTTCCCGATGCCCATGACTATGGCTATCAGGATGAAGGCGCCTGCGATGCCCAGCCCAAGGAAATCGGAGCCGGGGTCCACCAGGTAGAATATGAATCCGACGAGCACCAGCTCCACGGGCAGGGGCAGGATTATTGCAGCCAGCGTTGCAAAAATGAACACGAATGTAAGATAGGCTACCGGGTCCTTCACAAGGTCCATCAGCCACTGGGCGAGTCCTTCGAACATCATTCACCCCGGATGTTCATCTTGGTCCTGTCGGCGCCGATGAGGGTCACCCTGCTGGGCCTCTGCTCGGCCAGCACCTGCCGACCTGTCTCCGCGGCCAATTTCACCGAAAATTCCATTATCCTGTCCTGGCTGGGCATGTTGGAGTTGTGCATCCTCTCGCGGGAATATCCGACGAACACATAACCCTTTGGTTCGATGAACAGCGGGTCGGCGACGGAATCCAGGCGGGCGTACTCCTTCTCCCACCCGACGTTCCATCCTTCCACCAGCGTGTGCCTGATTACCGTCCTCGTTGCCAGGCTCGGCAGCAGCTCCAGGGTCCGGTTCAGCCGCTGCCAGCCATCCTTCCGCAGGGGGACGCACAGCTTCCGGTATATCTCCTCGTTCGGCGCCGCCACAGTCACGTAAAGCTGCCTGGGCAGAGGGTCAAGCTTCTCGAGCGCTTCGGGATTTGTCCCGTTGGTGACCAGGAACGTCGTCATGCCCTTTCTGTGGCAGGCTGCGAAGAACTCTCCAAGCCTGGAATACATCGTGGGCTCCCCGGAGAGCGAGCAGGCCACCATGTTGGGTTCCAGGGCTTCGGCCCACATCCCGGGTTCGGTCCTGGGGTCTCCCTTGTAGCCGGTTATCAGCTTCCTCTGGCCCTCTATCGCGCCGTTGAGTATGTCCTCCGGCGAATCCTCCTCCGGAATGGATGTCTCCAGCAATCCCTGGTACCTCCAGCAGAAAAGGCATGTCTGTGTGCAGTTGTTCACCGCGGGCGACATCTGCAGGCATCTGTGCGACTGAATTCCGTAGAACAGTTCCTTGTAGCAGGGCCTCCCCCGCAGGAGCTTCTCTCCGAGCCAGTGGCATAATTTCACGCCCGAGTGCCTGCCCACGACATGGTAATGCTGTCTCTCAAGAATGGCCCTTATCCCATCATCCATCGCATCACCCGAACTCGAACAGGCTCTTCTGTTGTTTCGGCTCTTCCTTCTTGGCTTCCTCCGGGGGTGAGGATTCCTCCTCCGGAGCCTCGTCATCCTGTTTCTCATCCTCGTCCCTGGCGGCAGGCCTTGAGACCGCGTCCACCTTCCTTAGCGCGTCGAAGACATGCCTCACCGGGTGGGTGTCCGGCTTCGTGTCCAGCAGGAACCCCACCTCCTCCTCCGTCAGGTTGAGCCTTCTCGTCATGCCCAGTCGGAACTCCCTGTCCTGGGCGTAGATTACCTTGAAGTAGGGAAGGACGTCCTGGAGGACCATTCTGTTGCTGGCATGCGTCAGCCTGCCAAGCTTGTTCGCGAAGCCCGCCTTGGTCTCCCGCATGCTCCTGCTCCTGGACATCTTCATGAGCCAGAGGGGAAATCCGATCTTGATGTAACCCCTGATGTCGCGCGATTTTGCCATCGAGACCCCGCAGGTCATCATGTCGGTCGCATACCCCCACAGTCCGTAATACTGCCTTCTCTTCACCCTCCCGAGGAATATGTCCGCCCTGGAGAGCGCCTCGTAGGCTGCATGCAGGTCTGCCGGGTCCCTGTAAACCGAAGGCAGGTTGTGGTCTATCCAGAGGATGAGGTTATCTGGGGTCTCGTCAAGGCTCGCGGCGATGTCCCTGGACCGTTTGCAGTTCCCTGTCTGGAATATGGATTCGACGGCGTTGAACATGTTCGGCGTGGAGTCCCTCTCTCCGAGCGAGCCAAGGTCCTTCATTTCGACCCTGGTCTTACCCTCCGCGACAGATTGCAGATCCTTGACGGCCGCCCTCACGTCGCCTCCGGCCTTCTCTGCCAGCTTTGAGAGAGCGGTATCCTCGACCTCTATGCCTTCCGCCCTTGCTATAGACCTAAGCAGTATGACGATCGATGCGGACTTCGGTCTGATGAATTTTATGGTGGCGACCTTCGACTCTATTATCGAGGACCGCTTCTTGAGGGCATACCAGTCGTTGACAATGAGTATTATCGGCTGCTGTGTGTCGGAGATGGTCTGCGCTATCGCCTTCACGCCCCCCAGGTCCTCCTTCCCGAATATGTTGTCAGCCTCGTCCAGGATGATGAGCTTCCTCTTCCCCTCCTTCGACGTGACGAACTCGCCCGAATCGGTGAAGGTCTCGCCCATGGCCCCCTTCGTGGCTATGGCTTTTATCGCCTCCGCATTCCTGGAGTCGGAGGCGTTCATTTCGATGACCTGCCACCCCATCTCATTGCCGAGCGCGAGCGCCGCCGTGGTCTTCCCGACGCCGGGCTCGCCCATCAGGACCACGGCCCGCTTCGTGGGAATGCCGGTCACCCATACCTCCGCCCATTTCCTCAGGTTCTCCTTGGCGGTATGGTTGCCAATGATGTCCTCCAGCTTTCTGGGGCGGTATTTCTCGGTCCATTCGGCCATGCCGCGGATTATGGGAAAGGGCTGTAAATACTTTCACCAAATCGCCATATTTATGAATAATAGTCTCAACATATCATGCGCGTGCAACCAGACTCTGCAATCGTTTCTTTCAGTCATCTATAAATATACCCTCTCTATATTGACTCCCACTTCCCAGGGAGGATTCATCACTGGAGGTTCCAATTTGGCAGACAAAAAACCTACCAAGAAGCAAGAGGACGACAAAGGCGAGAATTTCAAGTACATAGTCCGCATGGCGAACACGGACATCAACGGCGAGAAGCCCGCGATAGTGGCACTTACCAGCATCAAAGGTGTCGGCAACAGGGTGGCCCAGTATGCTATAAAGCAGGTAAATTACCCCGCGAACAAGATGATAGGCCACATATCCGACGAAGACCAGGAGAAGCTCGTCCAGATTCTCGGGGAGCTGTCAAACAACCTCCCGGAGTGGATGCTCAACCGCCAGAAGGATTTCGAGTCCGGCGACGACTTCCACATTGTCAGCACAGATTTAGACATGATAACCCGTGACGACATCAACCGCATGAGGATGATACGCTGTTACAAGGGAGTGAGGCACGAGGGCTCTCACAAGGTCCGCGGCCAGAGGACGAGGTCGAACGGCAGGAAAGGCTTAACGCTCGGAGTTTCCAAGAAGAAACCGGGTGAATGATTTTGAGGTGATTCAATGGGTGATCCAAAGTTCAGCAGGAGAAAATATGACACGCCGTCCCATCCATGGCAGGGCGAGAGAATCGCCGCGGAGAACGAGACTGTCCGCAAGCACGGCCTGAAGAACAAGACCGAGCTGTGGAAGGTCCAGTCCCTCCTTAGGACGTTCAGGCAGAGAGCCAGGAACCTGCAGGCCAAGATCCGGTACGGCGACAAGCAGGCCGAGAAGGAAAGGGACGAATTCATCCGGAGACTGGACACTCTCGGCATCGTGAACAAGGATGCCACCCTGGACGACATTCTCACACTTGACATCGAGATACTGCTGGCCAGGCGTCTTCAGACGATGGCTTACCTCAAGGGTCTGAGCAACAGCCCGAAACAGGCTAGGCAATTCATAGTGCACGGCCATGTCGCCATCAACGGGAAGAAGGTCACAATACCCGGTTACATGGTCAAGAGGTCGGAGGAAGATATGCTAGCCTACCTCTCGTACTCGCCGTTGGCAGATGACCTGCACCCGGCAAGGCCGAAAGACGAGACGGCTGTGGAAGCCGAAAGGCAGGCGGCTCCGGCCGTTGTCCCGACCGAGCCATCCGCAGGCATAGATCCATCCAAATCCGAACCGGTGCCGAGCGCCCCGGTTGAACCCCAGACAAAGGAGGCATGAAAATGGCAAAGTGGGCAATCGCGCATATATTCGCATCCTACAACAACATCATCATAACGGTGACTGACCAGACAGGCAGCGAAACCCTCGCGAAATGCACCGGCGGAATGGTGGTCAAGTCACAGAAGGACGAGGCATCGCCATACGCTGCCCAGAAAGCCGCGGAGCATGTCTATGAGATTCTGCGCGAGAAAGGCATTGACTCGATCCATGTCCGGGTGCGAGCCCAGGGCGGGAACAAGGAGCCAAGCCCGGGCCCGGGTGCCCAGGCTGCGATTCGTGCGCTGTCGAGGGCCGGCCTCAAGATAGGCAGAATCGAGGATGTCACTCCCCTTCCCCACGACGGGACGAAGAAGAAAGGCGGCAGGCGCGGACGAAGGGTGTAAACGATGAAAATCGAGAAAGCCAAGGTGACAGGCAACAAAGCGACCATTGTCTTTTCCGACGTGGAACCGTTCATGATAAATGCATTCAGACGCGCCCTCATCACCGACACCCCCAAAATGGCGATTGACAATATTGAGATACACCTCGGAGCTATCAGCGACGAGAACGGCAGAACCTACGAAAGCACCACACCGCTCTTCGACGAGATAATCGCCCACAGGCTTAGCATGATACCCGTACCCACTGACACGGACGCTCTCTTGAGAGGCGACCTGAGATACAAGGGGGAATGCACCTGCGACGGCGGCTGCAACAACTGCCAGATAATGTACTCGCTGAACAGGAGGGGCCCATGCACCGTGTACTCCAAGGACCTGGACCCGCTCGGCGATGACAAGCTCAGGCCGCAGGACCCGAACATCCCGATAGTGAAGCTCACCGAGGACGAAGGCATCCTGATTTACGCTACGGCCCACATGGGCACGGGAAAGACCCATGCAAGGTGGCAGGCGGTTCACGCAGCCGGCTACAGGCCAATCCCGGAAATCACCATCCATCAGGACAAGGTCAAGGACCCCGAGAGGATCGCGGGAAATTGTCCCAGGGACGTTTTCGAGGTCAGCAAGAAGACCCTCAAGGTTGTCAATCCCGAGGCTTGCGTCATCTGCAGGACATGCGAGCATGAGGATCTGGGCGGCATCGGAGCGGTGACAGTGAATGCGGAAACCGACAGGTACCTTTTCAGGTTCGAGACCGACGGAAGTCTGGACCCGAAGACAGCCGCGCTGTTCGCCCTCGACAAGCTGGGCGAGCGATTCGCGGAACTGATAAAAGACATTGAAGAATTGAAGTGAAGGTCAATCATGAAATCTAATGGCATATCTATAAATAACATATCCAATATCTCCGCTCACCCCAACGGGAGGCTGTAAATGCCAGTACCGAAAGTAAAAGGCAAAGGAAGGGCTACCAAGGACAAGTGGAAGTCCAAGAATTGGTACAATGTCATGGCCCCGGAGATGTTCAACCGGCAGAAGGTAGCGGAAACGCTGACCGACGAACCGGAGAAACTCATCGGAAGGGTGGCCGAGGTCACAGTCCAGGACATCAACGGCGATTTCTCGAAGATGCACATTAAGCTCCTTTTCAAGGTCAACGACGTCCGCGGGACCGAGGCCCACACCTATTTCATCGGCCATTCGATGTCCAGCGATTACGTCCGGAGGATGACCAGGCGGAGGAAGAGCAAGATAGACATGGTCGTGGACACGAAGACCCGCGACGAGCATGTGATACGCCTCAAGCCCCTGGCAATATCCGGGAACCGCGTCCGCTCATCCCAGCAGTCCGTGATACGCCAAATAACGACCGACGTCCTGAAAGAGTTCTGCACACAGAGGCCGCTGGACGAGGTCGTCAAGGCGATTATTTCAGGTCAACTGGCGAAAATCGCTGCTACCGCCTGCAAGCCCATACACCCGCTCCAGAGGGTCGAGATTCAGAAATCCGTGATACTCAAGGCAGGCTTCATTCCCGAGGTTCCGGACACACCGGAGGGCGGCGAGCCAATTGCGGTCGAAGCCCCCGCCGAGGCGCCGGCCGAGGAATCCGAGGTCATCGAGGAGACCGAGGAGATAACATCGGGAACCGAGAGCCAGTGATTTCCCCGACCTGAAGAAAGATCGCTGGATTTTTTAATATAATTTGTCAGGGTCTAGGGACTAGGGTCTAGGGTTGCCAACATATGTTTTATGCTGGCTGTCGATAACAGCCAGCAATCCCTAGCCCCTTAATCCCAATTTGCCAGCAAAGACCCTAGCCCCTTTACACCGTCTTGTAAGCAAAGCCCCTAGACCCATTGTTTCATTTTATGACCAAGCCCCTAGCCCCTCTGAACAAATTAAATACCGGCGCAGCTTCCCGTGGCATATGAGAATCGATGTCTTTGATAATGGCGGTCAATGGACCCACAGGGAATGGCGAGTCCTCCGGTACCTGGACATTGAGACTAATATAATTCCCAACACCACGAGATTCGAGGACCTCAAGGCGGACGGCCTGGTCCTGTCCGGCGGCGCTCCGAGGATCGGCACCGAGGCAATGAAGCTCGGGAACACCGCAGACATCCTGGACAGGGCTGATTTTCCTATACTGGGCATCTGCGTGGGCGCCCAGTTCATCGCGCTCCATTTCGGCGGGAAGGCCGATGCCGCCGACGTCCCGGAGTACGGGGCCATCGACGTCACGATCGACGAGCCCGGCGACATACTGGCTGGAATAAAATCCCCATTCAAGGCATGGGAGAGCCACAATGACGAGGTCAAGTTCCTCCCTGAAGGTTTCGTCAATCTGGCGCATTCCGAGAACTGCAAAGTGCAGGCCTTCAAATACACGAAGAAACCGTACTATGGTCTGCAGTTCCACCCGGAGGTAGAACACACGGAATATGGGGAATGCATTTTCAAGAATTTTGTGAGCATCTGCCAGCGTCATAAGAAAGAATGACGCTGCGGATGCATTTTCGAGCATGCCTGGCCGATTTTTCTGTTTGTCGATTTTTTCTTTTGGAGGCCAGGCCAGCGGAGAAAATGTAAAAAGAAAAAACCGGAACACACAGGAACAGGGTTCAGACATCTTCAAGAATTTTGTGAACATATGCCAGCGTCATAAGAAGGAATGACGCTGCGGATGCATTTTCGAGCATGCCTGGCACTTATTCTCAATTCTGGCATTGGATCGATTTTTCCATCCTTCATTTCCGGTACGTGCTCGGCGCCAGCACCATCAGCGCCGTGAATATCTCCAGCCTGCCCATCCACATGACGACGGTCAGGACTGCCTTGGCAAAGGGGCTGAAGGTATGGAATCCGACTCCGGGGCTGAAAATGCTCAGGCCGCAATTCGCAATGCAGCTCGCGGACGCGGAAAATGAGTCCACGAGGCTGATCCCTGTTGCACAGAGCAGCAGAACCGATACTGCCAGAACCATCGTGAAAGTGAGGAACAGTATCTGTATCCTGGATACAACGGAGTCCGGGATGGCCTTTCCCCCCATTTTTACCGAGAGCACAGCCCTGGGATGGATGGCCTTTATCATGCCGTTCCTGAGGTTCTTTATGAGCACGAGGAACCTGGCCGTCTTCAGCCCGCCGCTGGTCGAGCCGAGAGTAGCACCTGTAAGCATCAGGAACAGCAGGAGCGCATGGATTAGCGGGGGCCATACCGACATGTCCGAGACTGTCGAGAAACCTGTGGTGGTCGCAGCGGAAACGGCTCCGAAAAGCCCGTTTCTCACCGGACTGTCCATGCCCGAGAGCATGAGGCTGCCGATGACGATGGCCGACATCCCTGCCAGCCAGATCACGAACGTCCTCATCTCCGCGTCCTTCGACGCTTCTCTGAATCTTCCTGTGAGGAACCAATAGTGGACCACGAAATTTGTGGCTCCAAGGAACATGAAGACGACGGCGACCGCTTCCACGGCTGGGCTGGCATAGAACCCGATTGAATCGGTGTGCAAGGTGAAGCCACCGCTCGAGAGCGTGGAAAAGGATGTGCAGACCGCGTCGAATCCCGGCATCCCGGCCGCCATGAAGAACAATATGCAGGCCAACGTGAAAAATCCGTACACAGCCCAGAGTATCCTCGCAGTCTGGTAGAGCTTGGGCTTGAGCCTGGTGACCGATGCTCCTGCGACCTCCGCCTTGAAAAGGAACAGCCCGCCGTGCATGAACCTTGCCAGTATCACTATTCCGAGGACAATGATGCCCATGCCGCCCAGCCAGTTCGTCAGCGCCCTCCACAAAAGGATGCTGTGCGGGTAGATGTCGATGTAATCCCCGCCCGAGAAGTCCAGCACAGAAGCGCCTGTAGTCGTGAAACCAGACATGGATTCGAAGAATGCGTCCAGCGGGTTCGAGATGGTTCCGCTGAACATGTAGGGCAGCGCACCGAGGGCGGCTATTGCTACCCATCCCATTCCAACGACGATGTACGCATCCCTCTCCCTGAGGTTCTCCACGCTGTCCCTTGAGTTGTACCAGAGTATGCAGCCTATGCTTGCGGAAACAATGAGGGGCAGGAGATAGGCTTTGTAAACATATTCCGAGGTTTCATTGTAGTAAAGGCCAGCAACGGCAGGGACCAGAAATGAGAAGCTGAACAGCAATATCAGGTAACCGAGGCTTGCCGTGATTTCCTTGATTCTCATGCCATTTCCTCACTTATGCATAATCTTCCCGTGGCGGTAGGAGAACAGCCTTTCGACCTTTCTCATGGCCTCCGGCTGCACCATCACTATTATCCTGTCACCCGGTTTCACGGTGTCGAACATTCCGGGCTTGACACACTTCCCGTTCCTAATCAATGACCCGATGAAGCTGCCCCTGGGCATTTTGATGTTGTGGTATTCCTTCCCGACCATCCACAGCGAGCCGTCCACGAGAATCTCCATGGCAGTGATGCCCGATCCCTGGAGGTTCGTGAAGGTTGCCGAGGCCTGTTTGCCGGAAATGTGCTGGATGATGAAATCTACCACCATCTTTCGCGGGCTGAGCGCTATGTCCACGCCTATCTGCTCGAACAGCTGCCTGAGTTCCGGCTCGTCGACGATTGACAGGGTCCGGGGAACACCGCGCTTTTTTGCGAGAAGGCAGGCGATCATGTTGAACTCGCTGTTTTCCGTTGCCGCCATCAATACAGCAGCGTCGTCAAGGCCTTCATCCTTGAATAGGTTCGAGTCAGTTGCGTCCCCGTTTATCACGATTGCCTTCTCAAGAGCCTCGCTTGCCCTGGCGCAGCCCTCTGGATCCCTGGCAACGAGCACCGTTATCCTGTCCTGCTCAAGCAGCTTGGCCACCTGGATGGCAACCCTGGTCGCCCCCACGATGACAACCTTGTCGATCCCCCCCTCCATCCTTCCCCCGACGGCACTCACGCTCCCCGAGGGCATCCCGAAAGCCTCCTCGGCAGGCCTGACCAAAGCCCTTGAATCCAGAACCATCATTATCCTGTCATCCCTCTGCAATGGTCCGGCATGCGACGGCTCGAACGCCGAACTGTTCCGGGCCACAGAACAGATGACCGCTCCGGGGGGGAGTTTGATACTGTCTGGCATTCTTGAAATCGATGGGTTGCCCTGCCCGATCCTCAGCTCCACGATGAGGCTCTGGCCTCCGGCGATGTCCCCGGATTCCATCAATGAAGGGAGGAGCAGTATCTTGGAGATGTGGTTCGCGGTAACCATGTCTTGGGAGATGGCCAGGTCTATGCCGAATATCTCCAGCCTCCCGGAAACAGCGCCTTCTTTCATGTAATCGGGGCTTCTGAGCCTCGCTATGGTCTTGCATCCCTTTGCCTTTGCCATGACGCAGGCGATTATGTTGGTCTCGTCGGAGCCAGTCACGGCAACCATAAGATTCGCTGAATCGATGCCTGCCTCTGCCAGGCATCTCGGGTTGGCCGCGCTGCCCTCCACAACGAGGGCATCGAGCGATTCCAGTTCCTGGATGCGTTTTCTGTTGGACTCGACGACTGCGACATTGTGCCCTTCGCCCAGCAGCGCTCTGGCGACCTCCGCCCCAACATGACCCGCGCCCGCAACCACTATGTACATGCTGACCAGTAAATCATCACCGATTATTAACTTTGGCGATGCCAAGGAATAAATCCGGCTACCGGGTTGCCCTTCCGATGAAGGGTCGCATCCAGAAATTGATTGCAGCGTCAGGGTTCTGCTCTCGGCGAAGCGCCGAGGTTTTGATATCCGAAGGCCGGGTCACGGTCAACGGAAGGCTGGCCACGCTGGGGGACTCCGCGGACACCGATTCCGATGTGATAAAAGTTGACGGGAAAGCGCTGTCGCCGGAGAAAAAGGTGTACATAGCCCTGAACAAACCCTCGGGCTACGAATGTTCCCTGGAAAGCACCACCGGTAAACCTCTTGTAACTGATATCGTCAAGGTGCAGGAGCGCGTCTTCCCGGTCGGAAGGCTGGACGTGGACAGCCGCGGCCTGCTCCTATTGACGAATGACGGAGATTTCGCAAACGGGCTCATCCATCCCTCGTCCTCTATCACCAAGGAATACTCTGTCACTGTGGACGGCCACGTGACCGACGAACAGGTCCAAACCCTGAGGGCCGGCGTGCTGCTGGACGGAACGCTGACCCGCCAATGCCGAATCGATGTCCTCAAGAGGGGAAAGACAGTCACTTTGCTCAAATTTGTTTTGCATGAAGGCCGCAAAAGGCAGATTAGGCGAATGCTCGAATCCCTTGGATTCCGGGTGATGGACATAGTGAGGGAGAAACTCGGGCCTCTGACTCTTGCCGGGCTCAAATCTGGCAAATGGAGGACATTGGCGCCCGAAGAAGTGGAGTCCCTCTTGGCGGCCTCCCGGAAACCCGATTGAAGTTGCAGTGCGAAAATTCTGCTATTTAATACTTTGCAGAATTTGATTTTTATTCAATATTGATAATTTTAATACTTGAAAAAAACCGTCGGAAGGCCCCAATCCATCGCTAAGCTTTATATAGGGGCACCATATCGGGGGATAAGCTAAACCAACAATATACTGGGTGGGCCTGTAGCTCAGCTAGGTAAAGGTTGTTCTCGGAACAGCTTTCTAGAAAGAGCATCTGGCTTTTACTCGACTGATGCGAGCCGCGTTGGTTAGAGAAGATACCAGGTGGCCGAGGGTTCGAACCGGGGCCGGTGCATGATCCGCATCGCCGGCAAAGCCTGCCCAGTAGGCGGGTTTCCTGTCGAAAATCCCTCCAGGCCCGTCATCATATATGCAGAGGTGAGTTAATGGCAGAGAAAAGCATTGCTTGGAGAATGGCCCCGATTAAAACAGGCCAAGCCTGGGGGGAGTAGGAATGTCCGATTATAATGTTCTGGAACATGACAACGTGCCCGAGCATCACCTCGTTGAGATAGCGGATGAGGCGAAGATTCTGAAACAGTTCAGTGTCGGCAAGGACCAGCTTCCGAAGATCCGGAAAGCCGACCCCTGCCTGAAGCTTCTCGAAGAGGCCAGGGGCATAGACATCGAGGAAGGCCGTCTTATCCGGATAGTCAGAACACATTCTGTATCCGGCGTATCGGTGGCCTATAGAGTAGTCGTAAGGGGGTGAAATCATGAGGGAACTCGTAGATGCGTTCTTCAGGGAACGGAGCATTGTCAACCATCACATAGCGTCGTACAATGACTTCCTGCCCACTATAGAGAACATAAACAACAGGATGCAGATGATAGTGGACAACATCAGGGTGTCCAAGGACGAGACCCTGAGGGGGATCATCCGCCTGGACGACGACCGCACCGACGGAAACGTCGTGGAGGTCAGGATAGGCCGGAAGAGGGGAAAGGACGGCCGCGTGGACCCGCACGAGAAACCCACAATCAAGATAGGCGATCCGGTCGTCAGGGAGGCGAACGGCGCCACAAACCCTCTCACCCCGATGGAAGCCCGTCTGAGAAACCTCACCTACATGGCTCCGATTAATCTGACATTCACCATAATCGAGAACGGCGTCGAGAAGGAGCCGGAGGTCGTCCACATCGGAAATCTCCCTCTCATGGTCAAGAGCAGGAAATGCTGCCTGGACGAGGAGAGCATCGACAGGATGTTCGTGGGCCCCGGCGCGCCAAAGGAAGAGATGCTGGCCAAGATGAGCTACAAGGACAAGCTGGCAAGGCTCGGTGAAGACCCGTGCGACCCCGGGGGTTATTTCATAGTCAGCGGCACCGAGAGGGTGCTGATCTCGCTCGAGGACCTTGCTCCGAACAGAGTTCTGGCAGAATACAATGAAAGATACGGGACCAGGACCGAGATAGCCAAGGTGTTCTCCCAGAAGGAAGGCTACAGGTCGCTCACGCTCCTTGAAAAGAAGCGAGACAGCATTCTCACAGTCTCTGTCGCCGCGGCGACGGGCCAGATACCGCTCTACATTCTCATGAAAGCGCTCGGGATGGAGAGCGATGAGGATATCTACAATTCAATAGTTTCCGACAGGAAGATGGACACAGTCGTCTACGCCAACATGGAGGAATGCCAGGACGACAAGCTGTACCCGCCGACCGGCATCAAGTCCACGGAGGACGCCATCCTCTGGCTCGAGAAGAAATTCGCCACCGGGCAGGCCAAGGAGTACAGGGAGAAGAAGGTCGAGTCCATAATTGACAAAGCACTGCTTCCGCACCTGGGGGATTCACCGGCCGACCGGCTGAAGAAGGCGATCTTCCTCGGCAGGATGGCCAGGACTGTGCTCGAGCTATTCCTGGGAATGCGCGGGGAGGACGACAAGGACCACTATGCCAACAAGCGCCTGAAGCTCTCCGGCGACCTCATGGAAGACCTGTTCCGCGTCTCATTCACCAACCTCGTGAAGGACCTCAAGTACCAGCTCGAGAGGGGATATGCCAAGAAAAAGAACATGAAGATAAGCTCGGCCATCAGGCCGGACCTTCTCACCCAGAGGCTGCTCCACGCCCTTTCAACGGGCAACTGGGTCGGCGGCAGGGTGGGCGTCTCCCAATTGCTGGACCGCACGTCCAACATGAGCACGATGAGCCATCTGAGAAGGGTCACATCCCCTCTCACGAGGACCCAGCCGCACTTCGAGGCCAGGGATTTGCACCCCACGCAATGGGGAAGGCTCTGCCCGAACGAAACGCCCGAAGGCCAGAATTGCGGGCTGGTCAAGAACTGCGCCCTGCTGGTCGATGTGAGCGAGCGCTCGCACGACCGGGATGTCAAACAGCTGCTCGTGGACCTCGGAGTGAAGGAGATCAAGAGCCAGCAGACCAACCTGACAAGGGTGTATGTGAACGGCGACCTCGTAGGAACGCACGACAAGCCCAACGACCTGGTGGAAGAGATACGCCAGCGCCGGAGGGGCGGGCTGCTCTCGCATGAGGTCAACCTCAGATTCGACACCGAGATGAACGACATTATAATCAACTGCGACGAAGGCAGGCTGAGGAGGCCACTCCTCGTCGTTAAAGACGGCAGGCTCATGCTCACCAAACGCCACCTGGAAGGCCTCATTGCAGGCCGCATGAAGATGAAGGATCTCATCAGGGAAGGCGTCGTGGAATGGATTGACGCCGAGGAGGAAGAGGATTCTTTCATAGCCGTTGTGCCTTTCACCGCACCGTCCAAATGCGCGGAGTGCGGCAAGCTGCTGTCCGAAGGCAACGTATCCTGGATCAATGTCGGAATGCCGGAGGCAGTGGCAAAGCTCAGCTGCAACTTCTGCGGCGGCGAGATGGAGGTCCCGAAGCTCCTTGTCCAGAACCATACGCACATGGAGATAGACCCGATGCTCATTCTCGGCGTGGCCTCAGGAATGGTTCCCTATCCGGAACATAACTCGTCACCCAGGATTACGATGGGCGCGGCCATGGCCAAGCAATCGCTCGGAATGGCGGATTCCAATTACAGGATAAGACCTGACACCAGGGCGCACCTCATGCACTACCCGCAACAGCCGATGGTCCAGACCGAGATAATGAAATACGTCCATTTCAAGGAAAGACCGGCCGGCCAGAACTTCGTTGTCGCAGTCACCTCTTACCACGGCTACAACATGGAAGATGCGCTGGTCATGAGCAGGGCCTCCATCGAGAGGGGCCTCGGCCATTCATCTTTCTTCAGGACCTACAAGGCCGAGGAAAGGCGCTACCCCGGCGGCCAGGAGGACCATTTCGAGATACCTCCGCCAGACGTCAGAGGCGCGCGAGCCGACCTGTCCTACAACAACCTGGACGAGGACGGCCTTATCAACCCGGAGGTCTACATCCAGGGCGGAGACGTGCTGGTCGGCAAGACCTCGCCCCCCAGGTTCCTCGAGGAGGACACGGACTTCCTCACCCCCCAGAAACGCCGCGAGACATCGGTCATAGTCCGGCCGGGCGAGAAGGGCTGGGTGGACAGCGTCATGCTCACCGAGACCGAGAACGGGAGCCGCCTTGTCAAGGTCAAGGTGCGCGACCCGAGGATACCGGAGCTCGGCGACAAATTCGCATCCAGGCACGGCCAGAAAGGGGTCATCGGCCATATTATCGCCCCGGAGGACATGCCCTTCACAGATACGGGAATGACGCCCGACCTGGTGATCAACCCGCACGCCATCCCGTCGCGTATGACTGTTGCACACGTTCTTGAAATGATAGGCGGCAAGGTTGGCGCCATGGAGGGCCGTTTCATTGACGGAACGCCTTTCAGCGGCGAGAGGGAGGACTCCCTCAGGAAAGCGCTGGTCAACGCGGGATTCAAACACAATGCCAGGGAAGTGATGTTCAACGGCGTGACAGGCGAGATAATCCACGCGGACATCTTCATCGGAGTGATCTATTATCAGAAGCTGCACCACATGGTGTCTGGAAAGATGCACGTTCGGTCGAGAGGCCCGGTGCAGATTCTAACCAGGCAACCCACGGAAGGCCGGTCGAGGCAGGGCGGCCTGAGGTTCGGCGAGATGGAGCGCGACTGCCTGATTGGCCACGGCGCGGCCATGGTCATCAAGGACAGGCTGCTGGATGAATCCGACGGAACGACGCAGTTCATCTGCGGCAACCCGAAGTGCGGCCATGTCGCCATGATGGACCGCAGGGGCGTGCTCAGGTGCCCGGTCTGCGGGAACAACTCGAGCGTTTACCCGGTGCAGACGAGCTATGCGTTCAAGCTTCTCATGGACGAACTGCTGAGCCTTGGCGTGGCCATGAGGCTCCAACTGGAGGAATTGAAATGATCCGAAGAGGCGTGAACAAGCGCATACACGGCATAATGTTCGCACACCTGTCTCCAGACGAGATAAGGCGAATGTCCGCGGTGAAGATAATCACGGCCGACACATACGACGACGATGGCTTCCCGATCGAGATGGGACTGATGGATATGCACATGGGCGTCATCGAGCCCGGTCTGCGGTGCAAGACCTGCGGGCAGAAGGTCGACGAATGCCCCGGCCATTTCGGCCATATCGAGCTGGCCATGCCGGTCATCCATGTCGGTTTCGTCAAGGACATAAAGAGATTGCTCCAGTCCACATGCAGGGAGTGCGGCAAGGTATTGCTGACGTCGAGCCAGATAGAGGAGGAGGAGAACCTCCGCCACATGCTGGAAGACCTCGGCGGCGACCTTACCGAGTTCGAGAGGCTGATGAAGGACACTGCCAAGAACGCGAGCGTCAGAACCGTCTGCCCCCACTGCAACGCAGAGCAGCTGAAGATAACACTGGACAAGCCCTCGACCTTCCGCGAGGAAGGCCACAAACTCACGCCCAAGGAAGTGCGCGAGAGGCTGGAGAGGATACCCAACGAGAGCCTCATACCGATGGGACTCAACCCGGATGTCTCAAGGCCTGAGTGGATGGTCCTGAATGTCCTGCCCGTTCCGCCGGTGACAGTCAGACCTTCCATAACGCTCGACTCCGGCGACAGGTCCGAGGACGACCTCACCCACAAACTCGTGGATGTCCTGAGGATCAACCAGAGGCTCAGGGAGAACCGTGACTCGGGCGCCCCCCAGCTGATAGTCGAGGACCTCTGGGAACTGCTCCAGTACCATATCACGACCTATTTCGACAACCAGACCTCGGGCATCCCGCCCGCAAGGCACAGGTCGGGCCGTCCGCTGAAAACGCTGGTCCAGAGGCTGAAGGGAAAGGAGGGCCGGTTCAGGTCCAACCTCTCAGGTAAGAGGGTCAATTTCTCTGCAAGGACAGTGATCTCGCCGGACCCGATGCTGTCGATAAACGAAGTGGGCATCCCGTGGTTCGCAGCAAGGGAATTGACCATCCCCATACGGATAACCAACTTCAACATGGAAGTTGTCAGGGAAATAATCAAGCGGGGTCCGGAGCCCACGACGCCCCAGGGAGAATACCTTGCCGGCGTGAACTATGTGATCCGCGAGGACGGCCGGAGGATAAAGGTCACCGACAAGAACGCCGAGACGGTCGCGGAGAACCTGGACATAGGCAACCTCGTCGAGAGGCAACTCACGGACGGGGACATGGTCCTGTTCAACAGGCAGCCGTCGCTGCACAGGATGTCGATGATGGCCCACAGGATACGCGTGATGAAGGGCAAGACCTTCAGGTTCAACCTCTGCGTCTGCCCGCCCTACAATGCGGATTTCGACGGCGATGAGATGAACCTCCACGTAATCCAGAGCCCTGAAGCGATGGCCGAGGCCAGGATACTCATGCTGGTCCAGGAGAACATACTCTCCCCGAGGTTCGGAGGCCCCGTGATAGGCGGAATCCACGACTACATCACAGGCTCTTTCATGCTGACTCACATGAACCCGCTCTACACCCAGGACCAGACCGCCCTCATCCTGAGCAGGTTGGGCAATGTCGAATGGCCCGCACCCGCCAAGACAAAGGACGGCAAGCGTTTCTGGTCCGGAAAGGACCTTTTCAGCATCTGCCTTCCGGACAAGCTCAACATCTCTTACAAATCCTCGATTTGCGAGAAATGCGACGTATGCAAGAAAGACAAGTGCGAATATGATTCTTATGTCGTGATAAAGAAAGGCAAGCTGCTCAGGGGAACAATCGACGAGAAGGCCCTGGGCGCGTTCAAGGGCATCATCCTCGACAAGATTGCGAGGGACTTCGGGACCGGAGAAGCGAAAAAATTCCTGGAGCTGGCCATAAAGATGGCAGTGAGCTCGATAATGATACACGGGTTCAGCACCAGCATCGACGACGAGGACATTCCGGTCGACGCCAAGATGCAGATACACGATTCCCTGGAGCAGGCCGCCGCAAAGGTCAAGGGATATGTAGACGCATACAACGACGGCACCCTCGAAGCCCTGCCGGGAAGGAGCCTTGCCGAAACACTCGAGGTCGAGGCGATGCGCGTCCTCGGCCAGGCAAGGGACGAAGCCGGTAAGATTGCCAGCAAGTACCTCGGTCTGGAGAATTCCGCGGTCATGATGGCCAGAAGCGGCGCGAGAGGCTCCATGCTCAACCTGAGCCAGATGGCCGGCTGCATAGGGCAGCAGGCAGTCAGGGGCGAGCGGCTTTCCAGGGGATACCAGAAGCGCACACTCCCTCATTTCGAGAAGGGGGACCTGGGGGCAGAGGCCAAGGGATTCGTCAAGTCATGCTACAAGTCCGGGCTCACGCCCACCGAATACTTCTTCCACAGCATGGGTGGCCGTGAAGGCCTGGTCGATATTGCAGTGAGGACATCCAGGTCCGGTTACATGCAGAGAAGGCTGATCAACGCCCTGGAGGACCTGAAGGTCATGCAGGACGGAAGCGTCAGGAACACAGCTGGCACCATCATCCAGTTCAAGTTCGGCGACGACGGGATAGACCCGTCGAGAGGCATCAACGGCCGGGCCGTGGACATGGAGGACATACTCTTCCAGCTGCTCGGCGACCGCGATGATATCGACCTGAGCGGCAAGCTCAACGTCACGAGCTATGGTTCCCTCGAGAAGGACATGGAGACAGACGAGGAGATAGAAGATATCGAAGTAGAGACGGAGGAGTGATAACATGGCAAGGAAAGACACGGTAAACGCATTGATCCGTCGCGGGGTGAGCGCCAAGGTCTCGGAGGCCATTGCCAATGCGAATTTCAAGATAGGCGACCTGAAGAAGACGCCGTTCGAGATAATCTGCAGGTATGTTTCCGAGGAGGACGCACAGGACCTGCTCAACAAGATAGGTGCGAAGAAGATACGCCTTGACCAGATGCAGCCAGCCGCAAAACCGAAGGCGGCGCCGCGGGAGAAGGAGGACAAGAAGCCCAAGGCACGGCGCACCGACCTCCAGATACCGCAGAAGGTGAGGCCGCTCAACCAGCAGGAGAAGAAGGTCGCCGAGGCACTGGGCAAGAAGGGCCAACATCTCCCCAGGAAGCTGATCGAGGAACTTGCCGGCTACCAGGACAGGCTCGGCCTGAAGGCCAAGGACCTGGAAAAGGTGATTGACCTGGTCGTCGAGCAGTACGACCTCCACACGATAGACCCCAACGAGTCCATCGGGATTGTCTCGGCCCAGTCGATAGGCGAGCCGGGCACGCAGATGACCATGAGGACATTCCACTACGCGGGTGTTGCCGAAATCAGCGTGACACTGGGCCTGCCCCGTCTCATCGAGATAGTTGATGCCAGGCGCATCCCGAGCACCCCGATGATGACCATATACCTCAAAGGTGACAAGCGGGGCGACGGCACCTACGCGAAGAAGATCGCCTCGTCGCTGGAAGAAACCATATTGCTTGACATCGCCGAGGTCCGCACCGACATCGACAACATGAAATTGACCATCGAGCCGGACAAGAAGAAACTTGCCGACAAGAGCATAACACTTGACAGCATCGTGTTGGCCCTGAAGAAGGAGAGGCGGCTGAAGGCCGTCGTCGAGAGGGAGGGCGACACAATTTCAATAAAACCCGAGACCGCAACCTTCCGGAAGCTCCAGCAGGTGTTCGAGGTCGTGAGGGATGCCCGGATAAAAGGCATCGAGGGGATCAAGAAAGCAGTCATCAAGAAGCAGGATGACGAGTTCGTCATATTCACTGAGGGCTCCAACCTCGCGAAGATGCTGGAGAACGATCATATCGACCCGAAGAGGACGACGACCAACAGCATCATCGAGATATCACAGGTTCTGGGGATAGAGGCCGCGAGAAAATCCATAATCGACGAGGCATCGCACACACTCGAGGAACAGGGCCTCACAGTGGACAAGCGCCACATAATGCTGGTATCCGACATGATGACCAACGACGGCGACGTCAAGGCCATCGGCAGGCACGGGATATCCGGCAGGAAGTCCAGCGTGCTGGCAAGGGCCGCTTTCGAGATAACCTCCACCCATCTGCTGAAGGCGGGCATAATCGGGGAGGTTGACTCGCTCGACGGCGTGGCTGAAAACATTATTGTAGGTCAGCCCGTTACAGTCGGCACGGGCGCCGTGAACCTGGTGTATTCACCGTCGATATTGAAGAAGAAGAGGGATTGAAATGGATCTGAACAGAGCTTTGAGGACCGCGACCAAGACCGGAAAGGTGCAATTCGGCATTTCCCAGGCCAAGAAGGCCATCGAGACCAAGCAGGGCAAGCTGATTGTCATCGCATCCAACTGCCCGGCCAAGGACCTGAAGGACCAGAAAGTGATACCGGTCATCGAGTTCCCAGGCAGCAACCGGGAGCTCGGCGCCGCATGCGGCAAGCCGTTCTCCGTCTCGGTTGTAACGGTGATTGCGCCCGGCGAATCGCAGATACTCAGCAAGTAGGTAATCGGATGGCGGAAATCAGGCTGGACAATCAGACGCTTCTTCACATTAGCCTTTTCGAGAGGATAACCCGGACGCAGATAAGGGACTGCGTCGAGATGGAGGACAAGATAATCTTCATGGTCGACAACGGCAGGATAACCCAGGCCGTGGGAAAGAACGGGGAGAACGTCTCGAAGCTCAGAAAAGCGCTTGAGAAGACCATCCAGATAATCGAGTACTCCGATGATCCGCAGCAATTCGTGAGGAGCGTTTTCCACCCCTACGAGGTGGAGAGCGTCGAGCTGGAGACCAGGGGCGAGCAGATACACGCGACCGTGAAAGTGAATCCGGTGCTGAAGGCGAAGGCCATCGGCAAACAGGGCCGCAACTTGAAGATATTCAGGGACATAATCAGCCGCCACCACAACATCCAGAGCGTGAGCGTTTCGTGAGGGAATGCCGATGTACAGCGTGAGAATGACCAATCCGTCTTTGTGCGACAGGCTGGGCGGCTGCGTCGAGGTTTGCCCAGAGGGTGTCTGGCAATGGATGAAAGTGGGCGGCCGAAAGCTGCCTGTGCCCGCCAGCTATGAGAAGTGCACCGGTTGTTTGAAATGCGTCAGGATATGCCCGCACCATATCATCGAAGTTGAGCCGAAAAAATAATGCCCGGCTCCTGAATAAGCCGGCCAATGCCGGACCCACTGCCTATATGCTTTTATACGGTTTCCCGATTCTCTCATCATGGATTGGTTCACTGCCCTTCTCATCGGAATGATTCAAGGCCTGCTCGAATGGCTGCCCGTCTCAAGCTCGGGTCAGACCACTATCGTCATGGTGAACTTCCTCGGCATCAGGCCGGAGGCCGCGATATCGTTCGGCCTGGCCGTGCACATCGGCACCGCCTTTGCCGTGTTCGCCAGGTATCCCAAGCCCCTGCTAGATATGTTGGACCTGCGCACGCCCACCGGGACGAAGAGATTCTACTGGATAACCACGATAATCTCGCTGGCCGTCGCCCTTCCCGTGCTGTGGGCGCTGGAATCCACATTCGACAGCAACCTTTGGACCGGCCTCTCTGTCACCGTGCTGGTCGGCCTCGGCCTCGTAATCACCGGGCTGGCGCTTCGCAGGGTCAGAAGGTCCTCGCTCAGGCGGGTCTCGGGCGGAAGCGTCGCGGACTACCTGCTTGTGGGCCTCGGCCAGGCCTTCGCTGTATTGCCCGGGGTCTCGCGCTCCGGCCTGACGATGGCTGCACTCCTCGGCAGGAAGTTCAGGAAGGTGGAGGCGCTGACTTTCTCCTTCCTGCTGTCCGTGCCAGTATCCGCAGCCGCTTTCGCGTACATGCTCGTGTTCGAAAAGATCGAGGGCATTCCGCTGTGGCTTCTGGCAGTCGCCGCATTGTCTTCCTTTGTCTTCGGTTATCTGTCAATAAGGGCGTTGGTGGGATTGGCGCGGGGCGTGAGATTCTCGAAATTCTGCATCTTCCTCGGCGGCATCACGGTAGCAATCGCCCTGTCACTTTGGTGGATTGGCTAGATTTTGCTGGCATGACCGTCCCCGCGACATTCTCGATACCCGCCGAAAGCCATTTAGCAAGGACATCCGCCCAGGGCCTGATGTCCACTTCGGAATTAATCACGACATAAGCATTGCTGCATCTGTCGATTGGCTCCTTGTCGAATCTCATGAGCGCGTAGACGGCAGGCGTGGCCGCCGATCCGTCCCTGTCTTTTTCCTTGACCCTTTCCATCGCGATCTCCAGGGGTATGTCCAGGAAAGCCACGAGCGTCTGCCGCGCGCGGTTAGCGCCCGCATCGTAGGCCCATTTCCGATATTGGTCGGTCAGGTTGGTTGCGTCGGCGATGACGCTCCACCCATTGTCCAGCGCCGCGGCGATGAGTCGGTTCCCGAGCCCGAAGACCAGTGCGTGCTCGTTTTTGGTGTACATAGGCTGGTCTCGGCCCATCAGCTTTGCGACGGTCGGCCGGATGCTGTCCGTCCTCACGATGCACACCTTTCCCTGCATCTTCTCGGATATCAAGTTGGAGAGGTGGGATTTTCCCGACATGGGCAAACCCGACATGATCAGGAGTCGCTGTTCCCCCTTCCCCCTTGCATTGTAATACATGAAGCCCGCGGTCACCTCGCCGAACGCCTTTCCAACGATATCTTCCATGACACTCACCTAGAATTTCTCTCCCTCTGCCTTGCTGGCCTTTCCGAACCTCTTGCTGAACAGGAACATCATGTTGTCCTTCCCGTCGCGCCAGGTGTTCAGCTTGACCTCGCCCACCCGGGGGCTGTACTTTATCGGGATCTCCCTGTACCTGCACTTCTGCGAGGCCTCGACCTTTATCTCCTCGGACATGGCCATCCTGTCGCTGACGATGTTCAGCTTCGGCAGGATGTCCCTGCGGAACACCCACATGCCGGTCTGGGAATCTGCGGACTTCATTCGGAAGAGGAGGTTCATTGCGACCTTCAGCGCCCAGTTCCCCAGGCGATGTTTTCCCGACATCACGCCCTTTTCCATGGCTGATAATCTGTCCCCCGAGATGAAATCCGTTTCACCCTTCTCCAGGATGTCGATGAACTTCGGTATGTCGGAAGCCGGATAGGTGCAATCGGCGTCAAGCGTCGCTATGTATTTGCCCAGCGCCTGGGCGAAGCCCGTCTTGTACGCGCGGCCGTAGCCCCTCCTGGGCTCCTCGATGACGCGGGCGCCTTTCGATTTTGCGATCTCCCTTGTGCGGTCCTTCGAATTCGTGTCCACGACCAGCACTTCAAAAGCCATGTCTTTCAGCGCGCTGTTGATCTCGTCCATGACCTTGCCGATTGCGGCCTCCTCGTTCATGGTCGGGATTATCACCGATACGATTGGGTCTGTCATTGGCCGTCGGATTGCCGCGCCGAATAAAAGGTTTCCTATTGCTTTGCCGATTCGGGCTTAGAATTCTCGGGCAGGGAGCCGTGGGTCACGAAGACCGCCGCAGCCAGCACGGTCGTCCACAGTCCGTCCTTGTCAGAAACCGCGGACTGGGTGACATGCCTGGTCTTGACATCGGCACCTCCCATCTTGAAGATGTCCTTCGCCTCGTCGTATCCCGCGGAGACATTGAACTCTATGCCCAGGGTGGATGCAAGCATCTTGGCAGCCAGGTCTTCAGCGTATTCGCCGCAGACCTTCTCTGTCTGGCCGAAAGAATGGTGCTCGCTCAGGTAACCGTAATGCTCCGGGTCTATGGGATTGGCCATGCCCACCGAGGCTGCCATCAGCCTGTTCGGCTCATTGGACTCGGCCTGGGCTATTACGATGAAGACAATCTGCCCGGGTTCCAGCATCGCGAGACCCTTCTCCCTCGATATCACGACGGCTTTCGGCGGCAGTATGGACGAGACCCTGACCAGGTTGAATTTCTCTATCCCGGCGTTCCTGAGGGCGTCCTCGAAGCTGCTCAATTTCTCCTTGTGTCTTCCTACTCCCTTCGTGAAGAACACATTCTTCGGAAGGAACATGTTGTCAGGTGACATGAGGCGGTGGAAAACAAATAGGGTATTAAGCTTTATTACTGCACAGATGCCGAGAATGCTCAGCCTTTCAGGGCTGATATGAATCGGCATGAGCAGTCGTAAATCTACCGTTGCATGCCGTACTCATACAATCAAAGCAAATGGTTGATGTGAAATATTCTGTAGAGGGTCTAGGGTCTTTGCTTACAAAATGGAATAAAGGATCTTTGCTTACAAAATGGAATAAAGGGTCTAGGGATGGCTGGCTGTTGTGAACAGCCAGCACAAAACATTTATTGGCAACCCTAGACCCTAGTCCCTAGACCCCCAGATTCCAAAAAAAATACAGACAGGCTTCGATAAATCAGGCATGCAACTGCCCCATGGTAAACATACAGCCCCGAATCCACTGGCATTGATGCAACCCAGAAACGCCAGTCCCTTTAGGGGCTGGTAGTTTACTCCCTGCAATAAACTTTATTAAGCTTCCGACATTGGTAGATTGCGCTGGAATTGTCCGGCGAACATCGCGCGGGGATGGCCCAGCCCGGTAAGGCGCAGGATTGCTAATCCTGTGCTCTTTTGAGCTCGGGGGTTCAAAATGCGCTCCGGTGCCAACGACCGGAAAGTCATGAAATTCCCCCTCCTCGCGCTTTTATTTTGCCAGAGAATCGATGAGCGCGAGAACCTTCTTCTCTATATCGTCCCTTGCCCTGCGGTAGTCCTCGACGGTCCCGCCGTACGGGTCCTCGATGGTCCAGTCCTCGAAAAGGTTCAGATAAAGAGCCGGGCAGGACCTCTCCACGCCGCATCCCATCGAGATGCGGATGTCCGCATCCTTCACCATCTCGAGGGTCAGGGCCTTCGGCCGCTGCGCGGATATGTCAATCCCCCTTTCCCGCATGACCTCGATGGCCAGCGCGGAAACGGCCTTGGCGGGCTTAGTCCCGGCGCTCATCGCCCCGGCCTTGCCCCTCGCATGATGCCGGAAAAGGGCCTCTGCCATCTGGCTCCTGCAGGAGTTCCCGACGCAGAGGAACAGCACCTTCTTCATGTCACCACACCGCCTTCAGAAATATAACTGAAAATATTAATAATAATACAATTATAATTAGAAATATTATAATTCTGGCTGGCAACGAGAAGAGCCTGACGTAATTGCCCGCGACCCTTGCATACGAGTATGCCTTGACCTTTCCGGCCTTCCTGCGCTTCGCCGCTTTTCCCATTCAGGGAACCGAATCCCCTGAGCGGGCATTAATCTTTCGCAAAGAGCGCCCTTTCCAGAAGCCCCCCGAGGCCTTCGGCGGTCTCCAGCGAATAGACCTCATGGCTGTCAAAACGGCGCCCAGCGGCCTTCAGATACCAGGTGACGTGCTTGCGCATCCTCTTCATGCCGGCAAGATATCCGAAGAGCTCCCCCTCGAGGCGGGCGTGCTCCATGACGGTATCGAAGAGAGCCGAATGGCTCAATCTCCCGAAGCTTCCAGTCTCAAACAGGGACAGCGCCGCGCCCGGCAGGTCCGGCCTCCCCCTTGTCCCGCGCCCCAGCATTACCCCTGTCGCGCCGGTCCTTTGGAGCAGCCCGACAGCCATTGCCTCGGTCCTGGCATCCCCGTTGGCCAGCACCGGGATGTCCAGGTCGCCGACCACCCGCGAAATGGCTGCCCAGTCGCTCTCCCCGGAGAAACCCATCGACACTGTGCGGCCGTGGAGCGTTATGAAATCAGCTCCGGCTTCCTGCACCCTCCTCGCCAGGGCAAGCGATTCGTCCTTCGAGTAGCCGAGCCTCATCTTCACCGAAACAGGGATTGAAACCTCCTTCCTGACCAACCTCACCATCTCGCAGAGCCTGTCCGGGTCCTTCAGGAGCGCGCCTCCGGAGCCGGGGCCGGTTATCCGGGACTGGGGGCAGCCCGCGTTTATGTCCACTCCGTCGATGCCGAGTCCCTCCGCCATGCCGGCGGCAAGGGCGACGCGCACGGGGTCGCGGCCTACAAGCTGGAGCACGACCGGGTTGTGTCCGGAGGAAATCTCGGTGTATTTCAGCGTCTTCCAGTTGGCCCTGCACAGGCCTTCGGCGCTTATCATCTCGGTGAAGAGCAACCCCCGGTGGAACTTTCTCGCGACCGTGCGGAAAGCAGCGTCAGTCACCCCGGCCAGAGGCGCCTGGACAAAAGGATTGTCGATGTTCATCGCGCCGAGCCTCAAGAGCCGCTCCCCCTAATAGACCTTCTTGCCGGGCCTGGCCAGGAACTCCCCGAAGAGGGCAAGGTTCTCCTCCCTCATGAGCCCGCCTGTCACCTTCACAGGGCTCCGGCCGAGCCTAGCCATGTCCGAATTCGAGACGGAAATCTCATTGAATCCGGCATCTCTGGCGTCGGCAATATCGGTGCCGAAAAAGACCCGGCCAATCCTTGCCCAGTGGATGGCGCTGAAGCACATCGGGCACGGCTCGGTCGTGGCGTAGATGTCGCATCCCGATAGGTCAACTGTACCGAGCTTCCTGCATGCCTCCCTGATTGCGACTATCTCGGCGTGTGCGGTGATGTCGGTGGTCTCCCAAACCCTGTTGTGCTCGCAGGCTATGGCATCGCCATTCCGCGCGATGCATGCCCCGAAGGGGGTCTGCCCATTCGCAATTCCTTGCCTGGCCTTGTCAATCGCCTTTCTCATGAATTCCTTGTCCGGCATGATTCCCGACGAGGAATTGACGGTATAAAATGATATCTCTTTTTGTAACGGGGGCTAGGGTCTTTGCTCACAAGATGGTGTAAAGGGTCTAGGGTCTTTGCTTACAAAACGGAATGAAGGGTATTTGTTTATAAAATGTGATAAAGGGGCTAGGGGCTTTGTTTGCAAAATGGAATTAAGGGGCTAGGGATTGCTGGCTGTCGTGAACAGCCAGCACAAAACNNACCCTAGTCCCTAGTCCCTAGACCCAGACATATAAAATCGTTATATGAACACTCACCATTTCCCACCGACTAAGCAATCCTGATTAATCATACGAGCTTCATCAAGTGCCCGCACTTTGCATGCATGGGTTTAAAATCCCTTCCTTCTTTTCCGTGCCGATGTCGTCAGGCAGGGACAGCGGTAAGCTCGGTGTGATTCTCGTGCTGATAATGGCCATAGTTATATCCATAGTGATATTCAACGGCTTCATCCCTGACCACCGCGGCATCGACCAGGATGTGTACATCCCGGATTACCCGGCAGGGGAGTTCATCGAGTATGTCAGCGACGGGGACACGTTCAAGACTGTCGAGGGCGACACGATCAGGATGCTGGGCATCAACACAGAGGAGACGGGAATGCCCCATGCCAGCGCGGCCAAGCATCGTCTCGAGGAGCTTCTCAACAGCGGCGAGATACGCCTTGTAAGGGACGTGGAGGACGAGGACATGTACGGCCGGCTTCTGAGATATGTCTGGGCGGGCGACGTCTTCGTCAATCTCGAGATGGTGAGGGAAGGATACGCCCATGTCTATGTCATCGAACCGAACGTCAAGTACTGGGAGGACCTGAAAGCGGCCGAGAGGGAAGCCATAGACGGCAAGAAGGAGCTCTGGCAGCCGTCGAGTTTCAATGTCATCATCACCGAGCTCGAGCCGGTCCAGGGCTCGGGCGCGGACGGCCTGAGCAGGGAGCTCGTGACCTTCCGGAACAACGGGACCGCGACCATCGACATGTCAGATTGGACAGTGAAGGACGAGGGCACGCACATCTACCACTTCGGCACGCTCTCGCTCGCTCCCGGGCAGTCCGTGACCCTGGCCTCGGGCACCGGGACTGACACTGTGACAAGGGTCTTCTGGCAATCCGACTCATCCATCTGGAACAACGACGGAGACGTGTGCTTCCTCAGGGACGAGAACGGCCTGCTGGTGGACGGTTGGCGGTACGACCCGGTCGACGGGCAATATGTTTGGATTAAATACTGATAATTAGTGATAAAGGCCGAGAACCCCCCGGATTTTAAGCCGGGGATGAGAGGCCATTTACACGAATATAAGTAGAAGGAAACCGCCATGCACCGTTCAATCTACTGCATAGAAAATCAAAGCTGTCTGGCTTTGATAAATCAGGTGCATGGCCTATGATTGTAAACTTCCAGCCCTGGCAACAAACGCCAGCCACTTTAGGGGCTGGTAGTTTACTTACCTTATATACCTAGTATAGCAAATCTATTTTAATGCTCGCGGCTTACCCCCCACATCGACTTATAATGGGAGGTAATGCGATGAAGAAAGGTCTCGTTCACACGCGCCTGGTTTCGACGACGTTGATTGTGGTCTGCATAATTGTTTCGGCAGGGCTGTCCGGATATTTCCTCGACCTGTACAAGACAGGCGTGGTATCGGCAAATCAGAATCCGACGGCCGAGATCTCGGGAGGCACGATCCGAAGCTACCCAACCGTTCCGATAACCTTCGACGGCTCGCCTTCCTCGGACCCGGACGGAGAGATATTCGCCTACGAATGGGATTTCGGCGACGGATTCGCCGGCATCGGGATGAAGCCGACGCACTCATACAAACTTCCCGGGGCCTACACCGCGGTCCTGAAGGTCACGGACAATGACGGAGCCACGAACAGCGACACGGCCGACGTGATCATCAGCGAGGACACCGAGGGAACCGGGATGTACGCGCTGGTCACTGTGAACGAGCTCATAACCAACGACACAGCCTGGCTGGGCAAGCTGGTCAGGGTGGCTTACGCAACAGTGACAGACGCGGGAAGCTTCGACAGCGGCTACGGCAGCAACCCGGACGGATGGGTCAAGTTCTCCGTCTCGGACAACTCCACCAACAAGGACATCGAGATATACTGCCAGGGAGGCGCAAACCGCCCGCTGGACCTGAACCAGGGCGACCTCGTGAACGTCTCCGGTCTGCTGGACGAGTACAACAACAACCCCGAGATTAACGTCCGCAAGGACACGCTGGACCGCGTGAAGATATGCCCCTCGATATACCACCTCCGCACGCTTGGCGAGCTTTTCTCGGACAGGCTGGCGCATAACGGCGAGCTCGTCAGGGTGGAGAATGCCCTGGTCGTGAGCACCTGGGCCTACGGCTGGGTGATAACCGACAACACCACCACGGAATCCGTGGACCTCTACAAGCAGGTGGGGGCCAATGCCTCGAAGTACGTCAATGCCAGCGACATAATAACACTGCAGGGCGTTTTCACCTATTACGATTATGACCAGGACGGCCCCGACGACGACGAGTGGGAGATAAAGGTCAGGGCGGCGGCAGAGGACCTGGTCCTCAGGACATGGGAGTTCGACTACCCCCCGACGATGGGCGCGATAAAGATTTCGCCGCTGGCACCGTCGCCGTTCACATCGGTGAAGGTCAATGCCACCGTCACCGACAATGTGCTGATAACCGGCGTCTCGCTCTCTTACTGGTTCAACGGAGTCGCCCAGCCGGATAAGGCTATGACAAAGACGACGGGCAATTTCTACGAAACGTCAATACCAGCCGCGCCCCACCTCACCAATGTGACATATAGAGTGCGCGCCACCGACAACAAGGGCCAGATGTCAAATTCATCCGTGAAATATTACAAATCCGTCGATGCGCCGCCAGTGATTGCCGACCTCGGCCATTCCCCCGACTGGGTCCGCCCCACGGTCAATGTGACGGTATGGGCGGTCCTCGAGGATGACGGCGGGATAGATTCCGCGACCGTGGTCTACAGCAACGACTCATGGGCCACCAGGCATTACGCTGCCATGCGCGACGACGGAACCGCGCCCGACGACATCGCGGGCGACGGGATATTCAATGCCTCGCTCGGGAAATTCAACGAGAGCACGGTCGAGTATTATGTCTGCGCCAACGACACTGTCGGGCAGAATGCCACCTCGGAGAACAACACCTTCGTCTCGTCCTTCGACCAGCTCCCGAAGTTCGGGGGTGTGTACCGGGACATCGAGCTTCCCAAGGACACCGAGGACGTCAGGATAATCGCCAATGTCACTGACGACTTCCAGCTGGTCAATGTCACGCTGACCTACAATGCCGGCTCAGGGAATGTCACTGTGAACATGACGAAGAACGCCAGGGGGAACTACGAGGCCACCGTCCCCAAGCAGGACAGGCTCAAGAGCGTCTCTTATTATGTGAATGCCACGGACAATGCAACGCACAAGGTCACCTACCCTGCGAAGCCCATGACCTACAAGGTCGGATACGGCGTCCCGAGCATCCTTTACGCGACCGGTCACGGGGAAGAAACATTGGATGGGAGTTCTCCTTTATATGAAGAGTTCGCGGACGTCGTCCGGGCTGCGGGCTACAACTGGCTGGAGGCTGACATTAATGACGTCGACCTGAGCTGGGTCGAGTTCATCGTGATAAGCGACCCGACCTCCAATTACACCGCCGGCGAGATGGCAAAGATACAGAGCTTCGTCAACGGCGGCGGCGGCCTCTTGGTGATGTCCGAAACTGATTACGGCAACTACGGCAACCCGGAGAACTGCAACCCCCTACTCGAGAACCTTAGCGTGCCAGGGCGGTTCAATGACGACAGCTATTCGGATTCATTTTATTTCTTTGATTACCCATCTTATATAGGGGCTACTGATAAGTACCATATTCCATATTTCAACTATTACCATACAGGATACAACGATTCCTTCGATGCCCCTCCGGGCGGATGGAATGCCGGAGATTACTCCGAATGGTTCTGCTTCCAGTATGATACCACCGGCATAACAAAAGGGTTCTCTGCGAACAAATCATACCTGAAAGGATGGAGCATGTCGACACTTGTGAACATCGGCACAGATGTCAGGGTCATCCAGGGAACCGAGCATGGTTATAACACCGAGAACTCCGGAGCTCTGAGAACCGTCTATAATGAAGGAAGCTACCCGCCGATACTTGCAGCCCACACCGGGTATGGCACAGGAAGGATACTCTACGGCGGCATCGCCAGCATGCTCTCCACGAAGAACTTCGACGGTTGGGGTTCGGCGAACAACCATGAATTGGCCGAGAACATCATCGATTGGCTTGTCAACAACCCCCTCGTGCCCAGCCCGGAGGTCCAAAACGTCCAGCGCACTCCGGATGCTCCGACCTCCAGCCAAACCGTCACAATAAGCGCCACCGTCGCCGGCGTCGGCCCTGCCATCTCCAAGGTAACCCTCAGATACTCGGTGAACGGGAGCTATTATGCCAGCAAGGAAATGACATTGACTGCCGGGACATACTCGGCCACGATTGCCAAGCAGAATGTCGGAACCGTTGTGACATATTACATCCAGGTCGTGGATGCCGCCGGCAATTACGGCTTCTGGCCCACCATCCCCGAGGAGACCGGGATAGGTTGGTATGTTGTGAAGGGCGGTGTCATCGACCACATAGTTTTAAGTGAAATCTGCTACAACCCGCCCGGAACAGACGGCGATTTCGAATTCGTGGAGCTGTACAATCCGTTCCCCGCAGCCCTGGACATCAGCGGCTGGCGAATGGCGGAGATATCCGGAAAAGACAATTACACCGATTGGGCTCCCAAGATACCCACGGGGTCCATCATCCCTGCATTCGGTTATTTCCTCCAGGCAAAGAGCGAGTACAGCGGATGGGGCGGCGACTTCATAGTAAGCTGGTCCCTGGGCAACAACGGTGACGGATTCGGGAGGGCCATATTCCTGCATGATGACAAAGGCGGGATTGTCGACAGATGTTGCTATGACGACCACAATATCGGATACCTGAATTCATCATTGTATGAAGGATGGCCTTTCACGGACAATCCAAACTGGGACCTGGCAGTGCCAAGCACGGTGAATGATGCCGACGGCAGCATGGAGAGATTGCCCGGTTTCACCGACCTTTATTCCGGTAACTGGCAGGACACGGGCAACAATTCCAATGATTTCGTTTTCAGGAAGTTCGTGGACGCCCAGGGCACCGCAAGCCCGCCCGAGTACCCTCCATGGACCGCGAGCATCACCTCGCCCTTCCTGCTGCCCGACGACCACCCCAAGTTCCTGTCCGCGACGAAATCCTCGGACAGCCAGACAATCGTTCCGGCCTCCGAGCCTGTCGATGAGCAATCCGTGTTCGTCGGCCCGCCGGAACCCGCACTCATGGTGACTTTCAGCCCTGAACCGCCGATGTCGCTTTCCCTGACAGGGACAGTCACAGCCCCGGCGCAGGCAATCCCCAGGAGGCAGGGATATTGAGTGAGCCCCCCGCAGCCAGCCAGGAACTGGAGAACCGGTGCAAGGAGTGCGGCAGGTACATCGGGCCGACAGTCATGTGCCCGTTCTGCGGCCACAAGAACGTGAGGACGTCCCGCATCACCGTGACCAAGAACATCGCGCTCGCTGTGGCGGTGATAGGCCTCCTGGCGCTGAACATCTGGTCAATAAGCTACGGCTCTCCCAACATGGACATCGACGACCTCGGGGAGACATCCAATTACGCCATGGTCGAGATATCCGGGGTCATTCCGAGGGCGCCGGTCTATTACCCGGGGGTCGACGGCGCGCCCGGGACGATCTACTTCACGGTTGACGACGGCACCCAGCAGGTGAGCGTCCGCGCGTATCCGCAGCCTGTCGTGGAGGACATGCTGGCCACCGGCAAGATACCTGCGTTCGGGGACCGCGTCAATGTGACCGGGAACGTGTACTGGTACAATGCCGAGAGGGGCTTCATCCTGAACAACCTCGCGAACCTGGAGATACACCGCCAGACCGCCGTGGACATGACAGTCGCCGAGATAACCCACCTGGACCCTGACGGGATGGACGGGTACTACCGGGTGCGGACCTTCGGGACCGTGAACAGCTGGCGCAAGTTCGATTTCGCGCTCGACATCTCGATAATCGACGAGAACGACAACGAGATATCCGTTTACATACCGGCGTCGATATACGACCTAACCGGCCTGGGCGCGCTCGGGACGCTGGAGGTGGGCATGGGAATGGAGGTCGCCGGCTGCCTGGAATATTACGATGCCGGCAGCTATTCCAAATGGGAGATAATCCCCGCGACAACAGCGGACCTGAGGCGATGCGAGCCCGATGTATCTGTCACCGCCATAATCACGTCCCCGCTCGTGTTCCCTCTCAATCAGCAGTTCAGCGTGAACGTCACGGTGGCCAACACGGGACTGCTTCCCCTATCTTCGGCCCAGCTCGCGATAGCATTCGACGGCGCGAATGTTTATACCGTCTCAGTGACAAAGCTGGCCGCCGGCGAATCCATCACTGTCACCTACACGGGAGCCGTGACCGACCAGAGAACCGGGATAACCATAACCGCCACGGCCTCGGTGCCGGAACCTCATACTGACGCGAATCCAGCGAACGATTCCCTGACCATCTCGGGGGGGACCCCATGACCGAAGGCGAAGCCCCGGTGAAATCCGGAAAGATACTGGACACAACCGGAAAGTTCATCGTCACCGGCCTGGTGATTCTGATAATCATGCTCATCGCATCGCCCTATGTCGGGCTTGCCGCCTTCATTTCCGGCATTGCGATATTCTTCGTGTTCTGCGGCATTGCGATATTCAAATCGGGTTTCAAGGACAAGAGCGACGGCATATCATGCCTGAGCTGCGGCAAGCCGCTCAAGGCGCAATCGAAATGCACGGTATGCGGAGCGAGCCAGGTCACCCGGGTGACCGAGGTCCAGCTGATAGCCGTGGCCAGCATTTTACTGCTGGTGGGCGCGGCATACCTCGGCGCGGCCAGCCATTTTTCCGAGACCAAGATATCCCTTGTCAGCGAGCTGCGGGAGAGCGACAACTTCCGCCAGATAAGGATTGTCGGGAAGGTCATCGAGGCTGCTGACTACTACCCCGAGAAATACGACCCCACCGGAACGATTCGCCTGCTGGTGAACGACGGCACCGGGGACATCTACGTCAGGATAATCCCGAGCGTCTGCTCCGAGCTCATCGAGGAAAAGCTCATCCCGGGCTTCGGGGACACTATTGACAGCGAGGGTGCGCTGTTCGTGGGTGATGGGGGATACATGCAGATAAAGGTTCGAGACAGGGACCTCTTCAGGATAATCGATACCGAGGTACGGAACGTGAGCATCACTGACCTGGTCCCCGCGGCAAGGGACGCGTTCGAGGTCGGCGACAAGATAGCCGTCGAGGGCCAGATACAGGGGAAGTTCGAGATTGAGGGCTTCGCCTGGATACTCGACCTCGGCGACCAGGAGGGCCGCCAGCTGAGCATATTCATACCCGATGCGGTGACGGCGCTCACAGGCAATCTGAACATGGAGACGCTCTACCTCTCGCAGGTGAGGGTGACGGGCGGCCTCGAGTGGTACGAGTCCGGGCACAGCTGGGAGATAATCCCGGCCAGCGTGGACGACATCGAGGTGCTGAGCCCCTATGTCGGAGACACATACACCATACTCACGGTCGCCCAGATACTGGCCAATGCCTCGGCTTACCAGAACGGCTATGTGCAGTTGAACAATGTGACCTGCGCCTGGCACTATGCCGACTACCTTTTCAGCGTGACAGACTCGACCACAAAGCTGGAGATATCCGTGTTCGTGGACTACGACGCGAACGTGAGCACTGGATTCAAGGTGGGAGACAGGATGTCGGTGAGAGGCTGGGTCACGTTCTATGACAAGAACAACAATAACATACCCGACGAGGGCGAGTGGGAGATAAAGATTCGGGCTCTGTCGAGCGATTACGCACTGACCGAGGCCGATATGCGGGGTGGCGCCTGATGGATTTCTATCTCGCGTGCATAATGTGGGCCGTGCTGGGAACGCTCGTCGCGGCCCTGATATCCTGTTTCCTTCCTGGCCTTCACGTGTACAACGTGATGGGCTTCGTGGTCCTGCTCTACCTGCCCATGATGGACGTCATCGAGCCATTCCACATGCTGATGTTCCTTGCCGGCATGGTCACGGGTTTCGGCATACTGTTCACCATTTCGACGATCTACTACAGCGCCCCGGACGACACGACCGCTTTCTACTTCATGCCCGGCCAGAAATACCTGATGGACGGCAGGGGCCACGAAGCCGCAATGATAACGGGCATCGGCGCGCTAATCGGGATATTCACGCTGGTGTCGATACTTCCGTTCTCCATGGGATTCCTGGCCCTGCTGAGGGAACTGGTCAGCCCGCACACCCACTGGATCATCGGCTCAATACTCGCATTCCTGCTCATCAGCGAATGGCCCAGGGAATACGGCAGGAGCAAGATACAGCTCTTCAACATCAGCAAGGAGCACAGGGCACAGCTGGACAAGGGCGAGATACCCGATGTGATAATCAAGGGGCTCGCAGACAGAAAAAGAAAGCTGGGCGACGCCAAGGTCACCAAGCCGAGAAGCCACGAGTGGGAGATAAAGGACGGCAGGCGCACCTACATCGTCCACGAGATCTCCGCCAAGGGTGCCGAACCAGGCTACGAGTTCATGGTTCTGTGCGTGCTGCCCGGATGGAAGAGGATAGCCGAGGCCTACAAATCGAAAGCCGCCGGTTGGCTCACGTTCGGGCTGGCAAGCTGGCTGGGCATGCTAATTTTCTACAAGACAATAGTACCCGTTGACCGCGCCTTCCAGACCCTGATGCCCGTGTTCGTCGGGCTGTTCGCTGTCTCGGCCATCATCCTCGCCCTCATCTCCAAGGTGAAGATACCGCCGCAGCACCTCTCGAAGTCCACCGACATCAAGGGCGTGAGGATAGCCCAGGGCGGGGGCTCGGGCTTCCTGTCCGGGATATTCGCGGCCTTCGTGCCCGCAGTCACCCCCGGGGTCAGCGGCGCGCTGGGCGGCAATGCCACCGGGATAAGGGACGACAAGGTGTTCATCATGTCGATGGGCACCAACAGGGTCGTGTATTACGTGGGCGCGCTGGCGCTCTTCCTGCTCCCCCTCCTGCACCTGCGCAGGGGCGGGATGGCGATAAACGTGAACCTGTTCTTCGTCCCCCAGACGCTCGAGCAATACCTCCTGATAACCGCGGCTATCGCGATATGCGGCTTCATCGCCTTCATCATCCTTATCTATGCCAGCAAGTTCGTGGCCAAGCTGGTCGAGAGAGTCACATACCAGACGCTGAACCTGTTCGTGCTCGTGCTGATTTTTTCGATAATATTCCTGATGACAGGCATCCAGGGGATAGCCCTGATGCTCGTGGCGACCGCGATAGGACTCGTTCCCGTCATGTGGAACTCCAGGAGGCTGAACCTCCTGGCCGTGATACTCGTGCCCATCTGGCTGAACATGGCGGGCATAGGCAGCGACATCGCGTCCCTGCTGGGATTGGTGTGAGGTGACAGGATGAAGGGATTCACGCATTTTCTGACCGGGATCGCGATCGCAACCTGCTTCGGCATAGCGGTGAGGGACTCGTTCGAGAACATGTCCCAGATAATCATCCTCGGCGGGATTTTTGGGTACCTGCCGGACTTCCTCGACTTCCAGGTCTCAAGGTTCCTGGAGGACTTCGATTACGAGGTTGACCCGACCCTGGAGAAGACCATCGACCCGCAGGGCATCGCCAACATGTTCGTCGAGGCAATACACCACGCCAGGGACACGGGGAAGAAGACCAGCATCAAGTTCAACACGATGAAGCTGGGCGCGGACACATGGCGCCAGTACGGCATCATGGTGGATGCAGAGAAGAAGCGCATCGTTGTGAAGATAGGGCCGCTGGTCACGACGGGAAAGACAGCACTGCCCGGCACGGAGCCGCCGCTGAAGGAGGCCGTGGGCATCGCATACTACGACGCGGACCTCATACACACGTACGACGCATGGACATGGGCAGACATCATGAGCGGTCCGGATTATTCCATCATTCCGGAGGATGACGGCCGCCTGAGGCTCGATTTCATCGCATGGCACAGGAGATGGAGCCACAGCATCACCGCCGGACTGGCATTCGCCCCCCTCGGGCTCCTGCTCTACGTCGCCCTCAATTCCGCCTTCGCGGGCCGGTTCGTCTTCGACGCCCAGATGGCCATTATCGCCTTCATGATATGCCTCTACGGATACTGGATACACGTGATTGTGGACCAGTTCGGCATCATGGGCAGCAACCTGTTCCCGCCCTTCACGAAGCAGCGCAGCAAAGGCCTCAGCCTGTTCCACAGCGGCCTGTCCATAGCCAATTTCGGCACGAACTGGATATCTGTTTCAGTGATACTCTACAACCTCAACTACTGGGCCTACGAGCCCGTGTTCACCACAGACCCGCTGAAGTACTTCGGCCTGACCACTGCGATACCGTTGGCTGTGCTGGTCTCAATCTACATGGCCTACAACCGGTGGGAGCGGAAGGGCAAGGAGAAGGCCGGCGAAACCGACGATGAAGCGGCTTTCCTCGAGAAGATGGACGAGATGCAGGAGTTCGGGTCCGGCAGCAACGTATGAACAGCCGCAGAACGGCGGCTGGACGTTGATAAATCAGTAAGGTAATAAGCAGGATTTTGAAATTGGTCCCATCTGGAATTTTCGATTTTAGATTTTCGATTTTAGATTGTTGTTCACAGCATGATAATTTTCGATTTTAGATCTTAGATTTTAGATTGTTGTTCATAGCATGATGAGTTATCAATTCTTTTTGTAACGGGGTCTAGGGGCTTTGCTCACAAGTTGGTGTAAAGGGTCTAGGGTCTAGGGTCTGACGGCCTGGCTGTTATCGACAGCCAGGCCATCCGTAAATCTAAAATCTACAATCCGTAAATCGACAATCGTTTACTTTCATTCCACCGAACACTTACCATTTCTAACAGGTTAGGCAACCCTGATTTAATCTTTCTATCTGTGGATAGCATATATTTTTTAGTGATAAAGGCCGAGAACCCCCCGGATTTTAAGCCGGGGATGAGAGGCCATTTACACGAATATAAGTAGAAAGAAAACCGCCATGCACCGTTCAATCTACTGCATAGAAAATCAAAGCTGTCTGGCTTTGATAAATCAGGTGCATGGCCTATGATTGTAAACTTCCAGCCCTGGCAACAAACGCCAGCCACTTTAGGGGCTGGTAGTTTACGTAGCACGAGAAAAAGCAAAAAAACTCTGGCCAGAAAATAGAAATCATATATAAACTATTGAAGTCGCGTTTCAAAGGCGTTTCTTCGGCTTACCGAACATCCTCAACGGGTCCTCACAGAGGAAGTCAACCGCGTTGATGCTCCTGTGCCGTGTCTCAGCACGTCCGAACATGTGTACCAGGATGCCCGTGCAACCGAACTCCCGCTCCGCCGAGTCCAGGGCAGCCTCTTCCCTCTCGATGTTCTGCGAAGTGACCTCATAGACGACCTGGATGGCCGTATTCGTCTCCGGAAGATATAGGTCGACCTCCCGCCCGCGCTCGTCCTTCCAGTAATACAGTCTCGGGACGTACCTCCGTATGTGTTGGACGACGGCGGATTCCAGCAGCAAACCCCTGCTTTCCTTGTCGATGAGCAGGCCATTGTCGATGGGATATGCCTTTTTCGGGTTCTGCATCCGAACCCGCTGCGAGTGGGCGTACTTCTCCAGAGTGATGATTAGGTAGGCGTCCTCCATGTAACCGACGTATTTCCTCAGAGTTGTGTGATGAATTTTCAGGAACCCTTTCATCCTCTTATTCGATAGCATCGCGCCCGGATTCGAGAGCACGAACCGAACGAAGTTCCTGAACCTTTCGATATCGGAAATCCTGTGCCTCATCAGGATGTCCCTCTCGACGATGTCGCGCCTGTAATCTGCGTGTATGGCGTCGCCGGAAACCGTCGGATATGGGAAGCCGCCTTCTTTGATATATTCTCCCAGCATTTGTGTCAATCTGTCAGACGGTACGGTTCCTGGGGCCTTGACGTCGAGAAACTCCCGAAATGAGAACGGGAAAATCTCGTGGCTTCGGCTTCGGCCGGAGAGGGCCGTCGCTAGTTCCGAACCAAGCAAGCGGGAGTTGGAGCCAGTGAGGTAAACTTTGATTCTGCGATCGTGAAGCCTGCGTACCCATTTCTCCCATCCAGGCATATTCTGTGGTTCGTCCAAAAGCAGGACTGCTTTGTCGGTTTCCATCAGTGAGAGTATATTTTGAAAATCCTCAACGGACGGAATGAAACGTTCGTCCTCGAAATTGATATATTGGACATCCTTTCCTGTTTTCGTGAGCGAGTTGCCCACCTCGCACAGAATAGTGCTCTTCCCCGAACGGCGCACACCGGTGATAACCTCTATGACCTCGAATTTCGCGCGCTCGATAAGTATGCCAAGATGTTCTCTTTCAATTAAACCAGGACGCAGAGATTGGACGGTGGCAGCCCCGTCGTTGAGTATTCTTCTCAGAGTTGAAACATCAGTCATGATAATGACATGTATCTTCAAGTATATAAGTTTTTCATAAGTTGCTAATGCATTAGCATCTTTTACGTTAAAGTTGCTATCATAATCGCAATTGAAGTATACCAAATCGCGCAATTCTGGTTGTGGATGCCTCTCCGAGCATTGTGAATATGAGTTCCATGTCGTTCATCTGGTCCCTGAGATTCTCCTTCTTCAACCCTTTCAGCTTCTGGTATTTCGTCGGTGTCATCTCGATTGTTGCCTTTGAAATCTCCGTTGTGAGTATGCTGCACTCCCGCTCGGTGCTTTTTATCCTATAGGTTAAAAATCCTGGCGTACTCTCATACGCCAGGATTGTTGCCGGCACGATGTCCGGATTAATACGTGACGGTCCAGAGGCAGTCCGAGGTCACATGTATCCAGTATGCCCTTCCCGCCTGCATCGTGACCGAGGTCAAGTCCGAGGTATCCGATATGTAGGGCGACGCTGCCAGGTACACGGCCATCTTGTCGGCCGTTGTCGCGGAGAGCGCCGAATTGGCTGCCTCGGGGGTCGCGGACGGGTAGCTCACCAGGTTCCAGCCGGTCCGGAGGTTGATGGCGGTCGAAACAGGCGCTGCGCCTTCCACGGTCAGCAGGCTGTCGCTCCCGAGCGCGGTTATGTGCACCCACAGACCCATCGTGTTGCCGATGTCGGGAAGGTCGTTCGCGGTCCCGCCGACTCTGTATGTCTTCCAGGGGTCGGAGGGCGTGTTCGGGTTGTACCATTTCACAACGTCCCAGAGCGTTCCGCCGCCCATGTCGTCGAGCACGTCAATCACAGAGCCTGAGGCCAGCAACGGGAACGAGACGAAGTTCCATCCTATGCCGCCTGGCAGAGGTATGTCGAACGTGGACAGCGCCACGAAGAGGACGCCGGGCGTCGGTGTGCCGGGAGTGAAATCGACATAGCTGTTATCGGTGTCAGTGGCCAGCTCGTCCCTGGAAAGGGAGAATCCTACATCCGTCTCGACCGCGGCATTCCCTGGGACGTCCTCGCCCTCGATGCCGTATTCCATGGAGTCCACGACGCTCAGGGTGGGATTGACGAGGTAGAGCGCGTCGAAGTAACTCGGCCCTTCCAGGCCTATCTGGTCGTCGTAATTGTCATCGGTGACCAACAACAGGTTCGGGACTGCGGCATTGTCGTGGTCTGTGTACGTTTCCGAGGTCATTGTCGGGTCGTAGAGCTCGAAGTCGGGCAGCGCCCCGAAGTCCGTGAAGAAGCCGGTCGTGCCGGCATCCCCCGCAGTGATGGCAATCGTCAGCGCTTCGCCGCTGGCTATGGATGTCGAGGCGGGGAAGGTCCATTTCCTGGCCCATGTCGAGGGTTCGCCCCATAGCTGCCAGCCGCTTATGTCAACGGCCGATGCCATGGGGTTGTAGATCTCGAGGAACTTGCTGTTGTGCACCTCGTCAACATAGATGTTCGGATTGTAATAGACCTCGCTGATGACCAGATGCTCCCAGACCGTGTAGATGTAGGTCCCGGATGTCGGGGCTCCGTACGGGCTGTATGCGATTGTCGGGCCTGTGGCGCCGTAGATGTAATACCTCACCACGCTTCCGGCCGCCTGTGCCGGGATCGTCCCCCTGAACAGGTTGCTGCCCAGGTTGGTCATGGCGACGTAAGTGTATGCGCCGCCGTTGACGTTGTAATACACCCTCCCTGTCGGCACGGTCGCGTCATCCCGTATCCTTGCCGTAACATCGACGGTCTGGGTTGACAACGGACAGGCAGGCGCATGTGTCACGTTGTTTATCGTCGGCGTGGTGATGGTGGCTCCCGGCGTCGGGTTGCCGATGACAGAGAAATCCGCATAGCTGTTGTCGGTGTCGGTGTGGTCGTAGTCCCTGGTGAGTGCACAGTTCTCCGGCGCTATCGCCGCAGGCTTGCCCGGTACCCAGCTGTAATCGCTGCCCCATTCCATCGCGTCGAGTATTGTGCCCTGGGCATTGAACAGCTCGATGCCATCGTAGCCGTTGTTCAGCTTTATCTCTGTATTGCCCTCCACAAGGATCATGTTGTACTGGCCGGCAGTGACATCATCGAAGTAGTCCTGGGAATCGTACATCTCGAACCTGGGCGGGTTCTGCTCGCCCGGCTCTATCAGCTGTGCGTCGCTCCTGTAGCCGCCGACGCCGTCCTGGTAGTACGAGTCCCTGGCGATGACGGCATACGCGCCGGCAGCCAGGCTGTAGGACGGGAAGGCCCACATGTCATAGTAATACTCGTTCTTGATGGTGAAATCCTGCAGGTTAATGGCAGCACCGGTCGGGTTGAATATCTCGATGAACTCGGATTCCTCTCCGGCCAACGGGACCGTGTCATAGGCATCCGCGTAAACCTCGTTAATCAGTATCCTGGGCCCCACGTAGAACGAGTAATAGTGCGTGGGCGCGTCCGACGGGTCGAGGTCCTCAAGTCCGGCATCATCCAGGGCACGGATGTAGTAATGGACATTGGTGCCGTCCGGCATCGCGGCCAGCTGGACAGAGTAGATGCCGTCGCCCGCTGCCGTGTCAGGTGCGATTCCGTCGTCCTTCATCAGAGAGCTTGTGTAGGCAGCCCCATTCACGGAGCGCCAGAGGTTCACCGCGGAAATGACTCCCACTGCATCGGTGACCTTCGCCGTCACGATGACGTTGTTCGTGCTCATCGGGCTGTTGGGCGTGTGCTTCACATTGCTGATGACAGGCGCCAGGTCGGGCAGGGCAAGCGCAGGATTGTACACCCAAATCGGCGAGGACCAGAACTTGCTCCTGTAGGTATCGGACTGGTTGCCTCTCACATAGTAGTAATGATGGCCCTTTGCAGGCTGGTAGCCGAACTGCCAGTCCAGGTGCGCTGTCGGTGTCTGGCTCCAGGTCATTATCACCTGCCCGTCCTCGATGACCTCCACCGTGTGGAACGGGTTGGCGGCATCAAGCTCGATGTAGAATACCAGCTCGTTGCTTTCGGTGAACTCCTGGCCCATTTCATAGCCATTGACCGAGAAGTTGAGGAATATCGGGTCGAGGACAACTGGGTCTGAGGTCGGGGGATATGTTGTGTCCGCCTCATAGGCATAGAAGTTCATCGTCGCAAGTGAATTCTCGATGCTGGCCCTGGTCAGGTCCGGGGCACGGAACATGGTCATGTCTATCTTGTTGTAACTGTTAATCTTGTTGCCCCAGTTGCCCAGGTCGTTCCTCTGCCCGGCGATTGCGCCGTAATGCCAGCCGTTCCTCAGGCCCAGGTTGTAATAGTACTCGTAGCTGAAGTATGCGGTGCCTCCAAGCATCTCGAGGGCGCACATATATTCGTCGGCAGCGGCATTGTATGCCATCTCATTGAAAGTGCCCCTGTATCCCGGGGTATTGAAAATGCCGACGGCCTGGTGATCGATTACCCAATCGTAGGCTGCTGCGATATCTAGCAGGGCATCTCCGGTGGCCACCTCTGCGGTATTCTCACCGTACACGCTTATCTGGCCGTAGCCCTCCGAGCCTCCCCATAGCTGCTGGCCGTACAATGCGACGAAATCGCCGCTTACGGTCTTGTTCGCTTCCTCGGCCTTGCCACGAGTGTATTCCGCGCCTGTGAGCTGGTAGGAATTGTCGTTGATTCCCAGGACGTGGATGTCCGGCCCTGAGCCTGCGGTCGGAATCTCAACTGCGCTTCCGGAATTCTGCGGTTCTGGCCCGACTTTGGTGAAGAAGTCGTTCATGTTGTTGTCGGTGTCGTACCCATTACCGTTGCTCTCGACATGAGTTGTTCCGGATTTCCTCTCTGCGGATTCGCCTTCTCCGGGTTGGGGTGTAGCCGTGGTTTCCGGATTTGTCGCAGTTCCGAAACCGATTCTGTCGATCAATGTGTCAGCAGCGTTCCGGATGCCGACATGGCAATTCGCACCCCAGCCCAGGTTGATGCCAGGGTTTCCGAGATTATCCACATGCACGCCGAATATGTGGAATACATCATTGGCTCCCCCGCCCTCTTCGCCTATCAGGTAGAAGCCGTTTGCAGGTATTATCCCATTATTGCCATCGCTTGCCGTGATGGTGTACTTCAGGGTCCACGATGAGAAGGCTGTGCTGGAGTAAACGATATCCCACCCGACAAGGCTTATGGCTGTCCCGGTCGGGTTATACAGTTCCACGAACTCGTGATCCTCTGTACCCGCGCATTCGTTCACGACCTCGCTGATCACAATATGGGTCGCTCCCGGTTCCAATGCTCCCTCTGCCCCGTTGGCATAGTCATATGCCTCGGCCGGGGTGGAGATTCCCGAGGAGTATTCCGTGAACGAGTCCATGTCCCCCATGTAGAAGTTTATCGTGTCCGGGGCGGTGGTCGTGAAGGAGTAATAAGCTCCGGAATTGTCATCCAGGGTCACGAGCCCGGTCGGGTTCTTGGAGCTCACCGAATAATAATGCAATGTGGACGGCGCGAGGCCGGAGAGCATCATCGCATGGCTCGAGGTGAGGTGGAGGTTGGTCTGCAGGCCGAGCGGCGGCGCCGCGGTTCCGTACCTTACCAGGCTGGAGGATATCTCGTCCGTGTCCCAGGTTATCAGCGCGGTCGTGTCGGACACGGTGGCCTGGACATTGCTTATCGCCGGTGCGGTGGAATCGGCGGCAGCGGTCGTGATGTGATAATAGGACCCGCCGTTCTTGTCCAACCTTGTCTGGCCTTTCCCGTCCGTTGATGAGACATAGAAGTAATAGTCCGTGCTGGGAACAAGCGGGTACACCATTATGCCGTGCTCGGTCACCCTGTCAGCCGAGTAGGCTGAGGCATTGGCAACGGAGTCCGGGTTCGCATTCGCGGAATAGACCACCCGGCTGTCGCCCTCGGGGTTTATCTCGGGCCAGCCTGTCTCGCTGGTGTCCCAGTAAATTACGGCATGGACCGAGCCGATGTCCCACTGGACATTTGAGATGCTCGGCGCCTGGGAATCAAGGGTCTGCGGGGACGGCACTGCCGCCTGGAACACGCCCGAGTTCTGCCTCTCGGATTGCTCGTCAGCGCCCGTGGGCGAGACCGCCATTACTCCCTCCGGGCCTTCCCTGCCAGGCGTCACCCTCTTCAGGGATGAGCCTGCCGCGACATCCGGGGCAGTGAAGTTTGTCATGCTGCCATATGTAACCGTCCCCCATGCCACCACATCATAAAGCTGGCCCCTGCTGTTGGCCATCTCCAGGTAATCGGCTGTGTTCCCGAGCGTGCTTAAATATGAGCCGGAGTAGCTCATGTCCTTGCTTGGCGTGGAGCCGAACACCTCGAAGTCCGGATAGTAGCCGTAGGTCCTGCGGAACTGGTCCCCGTTCATCGCCATGGACGCATACTGGCCTGGAGCCACGACGATGTCCTCCGGCGGAAGGCCGAAGCTGTTGCCGTCGTCCAGGAATTTCCATGACTTGATGTTGACGCCGTTCGCCTCGGGATTGTGTATCTCCCACCATTCGAAATTGTCGTCGGTGTTGGTTGCATCGTAGAATATCTCGCTGATGGTGATATGGTAGCCGCCGCCGACGAAGTTAACAGTCGTCTCAGGCTGGTTGTTCGGGGATGTGGCCTCGTCCCGGATGTTGAAGGCGTACAGCTGGTAGCCGGTCCGCGCCTGGACGCTGGTGGTCAGATGCACCAGGCTGTGGTCCAGGGCGTCTATCGAGGCGCCGGTTATCTGGAGCGTCGGCCTGCCCCCGGTGAAGGTGACGATGGTCCCGGCCAGTATGGTGTTGGCGGGCACAGCCCTGTCGCGGATGTTGCTGATGGTTATCGTGTATGTCTGCCCGTCGGTCTGGAGCGCGGTGGTCAGGTTGACTGTCCTCAGGTCGGCCTTCAATACAGCCAATGAGGGGTTCGTGCCAATACCGCTTGCGAGAACGTAATTCGCCTCGGTCTCGGCGTCCGCCTGGTTCACGGACTCGCTGAATGTCACCTCGACATGAGTGAGGTCGGTCGCCCTGACGTCTATCACGGTCGGCGCTATGCTGTCCACAAGGTCATGGCATGGATATGCGTCTCCCTCGATGACGAAGCTGCTGCCGTCCGATGTAAGGTCCACGTCGCCGCCCACTATCTCGCCCTGCCCGGCGGAGGGGGTCGTCCCGGCGCCTGCGTTAGTGTAGTACATGTAGGAGCCCTGGGCCAGCACGCGATTGAAAGCATCTTGGGATACATGGCCGTATCCGTTGGAGCCAACCGAGAACACCGACACCAGCGGGTCGGTGACGCTGAGGAAATAGGAATTGGAGCTGTACATGCTGCCGTGGTGGTCCGCCTGATAGACCTCGACCTTGCCCACGTCATTCGCGACCGTGCTCTCGATGTCGCGGTAGTCGGCGTCGTTGAACCCGCCGAGGTCGCCGCCCAGGTACATCTGGAAGTTCTGGTAGTCCACCCTCAGAACGACACCGAGGTCGTTCTCGTTGGGCGGATTCACGCCGTTGCCGTTCACGGCCACGCAGGTCGCGGTGACGCCGCCTCCGAGGTCCAGGACCATCCCTTTCGTGATGGTCATGCGTTTGGAGAATACCGCATCCGCATATTCGTCGTAGATGGAGCTGCTGTAAGTGCCGCCCCTGTCGAAACACGCTCCCGTCACCTGGGATATGCCTCCCAGGCCGGAAATGACATCGTCCATCGCGCCGATGTGGTCCTCGTGGTAATGGCTCACGACCGTGTACATGAGCTGGGACACGCCGTACGATGTCAGCGTGCTCAGTATGTGCGGCCCGGTGCCGGAATCCCCTCCGTCGAAGAGCAACGCCTTGCCTGTAGGCGACACGACAAGAGTCGCGTCCCCCTGCTCGACATCGATGAAGGCAACCCTCATCGTCCCGCCTCCGCCGCCCCCGTTGAAGGTGGTCTCAGAGAGGTATTCGATGACATTCGGCGGGCTGGCAGTGTCATTTATGAAACTCACCTGCAGGATGTAGGTCTTGTCCACGACCTGTGTATTGGTGGTAAGAGTGACGGTCGTGAGCTCCGAGTTCAGGAGGGCGTTCGTTATCCCCAGGCCGCCGACCTCGTCATAATTGTAAATGTCGTTCGCGTCCGCGCTGTTCACTGCCTCGCTGAAGGTGACCTCGACGCTGGTGGTCGATGTGGCCTTGCATTCCGTGATGTAAGGTGCCACCGTGTCGAAGCCCGATAGGCTGACAATCTTCCACTTGGAGAGGGTCTCGGCATCCGCCTGGTTCACAGGCTCGTTGAAGTGAGCCTCGATGGCTGTCGTACCGGTGGAGAGCGCATAGCTGAGCGAGGGCGGGGTGGTGTCGCCCGGCGGGACCTCTATCGCGCTGCCCCTGTTCTGGGGCTGAGCAGCCCTGATGGTAAAATCATTCATGTTGTTGTCCGTGTCCCAGCCGTTCCCATCCGTTTCGACATGGGTCGCGCCAGATTTTCTTTCCACGGAGTTTCCGGCTGTTGGTTGGGCGACTGCTGTTGTCTCGGGATTCGTTGCGGTTCCCTGGCCGACCCTGTCGATGAGAACGTCGCTTGCATCCCGTATCCCCACATGGGAATTCTGGCCCATTCCGAGGTTGAGGGCAGGATTGACCAGGTTGTCTACATGGATTCCAAATATGGCCCACATGTTCTCTAACACCGCTCCATCCTCCTCCCCGATGAGGTAATACCCGTGCGCCGGAATGACGCCGCCGTTCGCGTCCCCCGAGCCGATGGTGTATTTGACCGTCCACGAGCTGAAGGTGGAGGCCGAATAGAGTATGTCCCATCCGACCAGGCTGATTGGTGATCCCGTCGGGTTATATAATTCGATGAATTCATTGTTCTCAAGCCCAATGCACTCATTCAGCACTTCACTGATAACCACGTAGTTTGCCAAAGCACCAGGTTGCGGTTCCGGGGGCAGTCCGCCCTCGTTCGCATCGGGCACTATGACCATTGCGCTCGCGACCATCGCGACGACTACGAGCACGCTCAAAATCCTGGCTCCGAATTTTCCAAATCTTGGATACTGGGGGACATCCATTTACCTCACCCTCTTGAGAAAGCCATTAGCCTTCTTCAGTGCATCACCCTCCCCTTCGAACAAGGCAAAACCGGAAGGGATAATCTGTCTAACCTATATGTGAATACTGATAATTAAAGGTTATTTTTATCTGTTATTCACATATATTTTGGATGTGTTCGATTGGCGCTTTCCGGTGGGCAAACCGCAAAGCATTAAACCGCCCCCGACATACAAGGCCACATGCAGCCGAAGGGAATGATAATCTTCGACCTTGACGACCTTCTGATAATGAACGTCCACTGGTACTGGGCCGGGTGGCAGATGTTCAAGGACGTGATGGTCCGCTCGGGTTTCAGGAAGCACGAGGCCGAGCTCATCGACCGGCTCAATTTCATGGACGCCGAAGGGGTGAAGCTCCACGGCTTCGGGAAGGAGAGGTTCGGCGAGGCGATGGGCGAGACCTACGATTATTATTGCCAGCTTCAGGGGGTACAACCCGACCCTGAGACCAGGCAGGGCATCGTGGATATCGGGCTCAGCGTTTACCGGCACAGGCCAATACTTTTCCCCCGGGCGAAGGAGGTACTTGGGCAGCTGAGGGATTTCGGTTACGAGCTTTACTGCGTCACAAAGGGCGACGAGGACGTCCAGAAGGACAAGATAAAAGGCTGCGGGATAGAGTCGTTCTTCAACCGCATCTACTATGTCCCCCTGAACAAGAAGGAAGCCCTGGAATCCCTTCTGGCGCAGAACGGCCATGTCCCGAAATCAGCCATGTACTTCGTCGGGAACAGCATGAAGGACGACATGCGCCCGGCCATCGAGCTGGGCATCAACGGCCTGCTCATTTACGAATACACTTGGCACTTCGATGAGGCAGAGTTCGAGGGCATGGACCGGGTGGTGAAGCTCGACATTCTGGCTGACCTTGTCGGCTATTTCGGACAGAAAAACAAATAAGCTTAAAACGAATGACTGTCAGGAGAATAAGATGCACTTGGACGCGGAAATGGAGAAATTGCTGGGAGAGATCAAGGTCCATTCCAAAGCTCGCGAGGAGAGCACCATCAACCTCAGCTACGGCATGCCCAGCAGCCAATCCAGGGGGCGCCCTAAACCCGAGGCCGAACAGCCCGGCGAGAACAGGACCGCCTTCGCAAGGGACCGCGACCGCCTTCTCTATTCCAAATCCTTTTTCAGGCTTTCGGGGAAGACCCAGGTGTTCATGTCCCCGCGCAACCCGCTCATCAGCAACCGGATGACGCATTCGATCCACGTCGCCCAGCTGGCAAGGGCGATATCAAGGTGGCTGCATCTGAACGAGGACCTTGCCGAAGCCATCGCGCTCGGGCATGACGTGGGCCACTCGCCCTTCGGCCACATGGGTGAAATTGTCCTGAACTCGCTGAGCCGGGAACATCTCGGGAAACCGTTCCTCCACAACGTGCAGAGCCTCAGGGTGCTGGACATACTCGAGAAAGGGGGCAAGGGCCTGAACCTCTCCTACGAGGTGAGGGAGGGCGTGGTCCGGCACTGCGGCGAGGTGGAGACCGGGATTTTCATGACCGGCGAGCCGTCCGATGACCTGACGAAGGCCTACAAGGAGGAACCTTCCACCCTCGAAGGCTGCATCGTGAAGATTTGCGACCGCCTTGCCTATGTCGGAAAGGACATCGAGGACGCGGCCGAGTCCGGCATCCTGAGCCAGGGCGAGATACCTCCTGCGATATCGGGCGTGCTCGGCACGAACAACGGGGAGATAATCGACACGCTGGTAAGGGACATCGTCCTGAACTTCCACAACGACCGGAAGGATTTCATGGCTGCGAACAGCCGTGAGCCCACGAGGAAGGAGATCGGGATAAGGCTCAGCCCTCCCGTATTGGAAGCCCTCAACAGCCTCATCAGGGAGTTCAACTACCCGAGGATATACCACAGCAAGGCAAGCATGGGATACTCGGCCCAGACCGAGAACATGCTCCGCTCGCTCTTCGGCACATTCCTTGACGAACTGGACGAGATGAGGGCGCCCGACAACAACCAATCCACCCTTCACAGGTTCCAGGATCAGAGCGGCGAGAACCCGCTTCTCAAGAAATCGCTCGGCGAGCTGGAGGAACTGACAGGCTCTTTCAGCCAGGAAACGATAGACCACGCCAGGGCGCTGATAATAAAGGAGAACCTCGAGGAATTCAGCGGTGCCAGGAGCTCGATGCTGTACTTCCTCAACCAGATGAGCGAGGAGTATCGGGTGTCCACGAACAATCCGCAGATGGTCATCGATTACATATCCCTGATGACGGACACGGTGGCCACGGCCATCTTCGAGTCCCTGACTATCCCGAGGCCGATGGTATGAACAGCGGGGACATTGCCGGCAAGATAGACCACACGCTGCTGAAGCCCAATGCGACGTCCGGGCAGATCGAGAAGCTCTGCGCTGAAGCGGCGCAGTACCATTTCGCATCGGTCTGCGTGAACCCGACCTGGGTGCCTCTCTGCAGCAAGCTCCTCCGGGGCTCGGGAGTGAAGGTATGCACAGTCATCGGGTTCCCCCTGGGAAGCGCCAACACCGAGTCGAAGGCGGCCGAGGCAGAAACAGCCGTAGAGCAGGGCGCCGACGAACTGGACATGGTCATCAACATAGGAAAGCTGCTCGACGGTGACGACCGTTACGTCCTGCAGGACATCGAAGCGGTCGTCCAGGCGGCCAGGGGCAGGACAGTCAAGGTGATAGTCGAAATATGCTACCTGGACAGCGCGCAGATTGTCAGGGCATGCCAGCTTTCAAAAGATGCCGGGGCGCAATTCGTAAAGACCTCGACAGGGTTCGGCACGGGGGGCGCGACCGAGGAAGCGGTCAGATTGATGCGCCAGACTGTCGGCCCGCGAATGGGCGTGAAGGCGGCCGGCGGGATCAGGAACAGGGACGACGCAATCAGAATGCTCAGTGCCGGTGCCAGCCGGATCGGGGCAAGCGCGGGAATCGCCATCGTGGAGGGCGGCTGAGCGATGGAAATGAGGTTCGGCACAGCCGGCCTGCGCGGCCTTACAGACACCGAGATAACCGAGGAGCTGAGCTGGAGGGTCGCCACTGCCATTGCCAGGCATTTCGGTGAATCCGCGAAGATTGGACTGGGGTATGACACCCGGCCCGGCGCAAGGAGGCATGCGGGGATATGCGCCTCAGCCATGGAATCCGCAGGGGCCAGCGTTCTCAACATGGGCATCGCTCCCTCTCCGTTGGTCTGCGCCATGATACTCAAGAAGAAGCTTGACGGCGGCCTCATGGTCACAGGTTCGCATCTGTCCTACGACCGTATCGGTCTCATCCCGCTGGACCGCACGGGAGCCATCCCCCCGAGGGCGGAGACCGACAGGGTAATGGCCATGGCAAACGAAGCGAGTCCGCCGCAAGAGATACCGAGCCAGCTGCCGGACGAGAATGATTTCGCCTATGACTATCTCCGTTTCATCCAGGATGCCTGCGGAGGCACGCTTCCTGGGAAGGGGGTGAAACTTGCCCTCGACACGGCAGGGGCGACAGGCGCGGGCCTGATTCCCAGGCTGATGAACGACCTTGGGTGCGATGTCAGCGCGATGCACGATTCAAGGCTGGACTATGCCCCGAGGAAGATGGAGCCGAGGGCCGACTGCGTCAGCGAACTTTCCGAACTGGTTCTGGAGACAGGCTCCGATTTCGGCGCCGCCTACGATGCGGACTGCGACCGCGTGCTTTTCGTGGACGAGTCAGGAAATCCGGTCTCCGAGGACCTGGCTGCTGTGATATTCGCCAAGTATGTTTATTCGGGGGGCCCCGGCACTGTAGTCACGCCGGTGAACTCCTCCGGCCTAATCAAAAAGGTCTGGAAGGGAGAGGTCGTCGAATGCGTGATAGGCCCGCCGGAAATCTCCCTGGCCGCCAGGAAGAACAATGCACGGTTCGCGTACGAGGAGTCTGGCAAGTACTTCTTCCCGCCGGATGCGATGTGGGCCGACGGGATATTGGCAACGGCAATGATGGCCAAGGTGCTGGCACAGTCCAGGAAGAGGCTCTCCGACATAGTCAGGGAATTCCCGAGGCATGTCCAGTTCAAGAGGAACGTGAAAGGGACCTGGGACCAGGTGAAGGGCGTCATGGAGAAGATAAAGGCGGGCTTCATCCCCGACGGAGCCGCACTCAACGACATCGACGGGCTGAAATACATCTACAGCGACGGGAGCTGGCTCCTGATAAGGGCCTCCGGCACCGAGCCGCTGATAAGGGTTTACACGGATTCGCCGTCCCCGGCCAGGGCCAGGGAGCTGTCAGAGTTGGGATTGTCCGCAGTCAGGGAGAACATGGGTTGATATCATGAAACCGGGAAAAGCAGTGACGATGAGCGATGCAGAGGGCCGCCAGTACCATATCGGGCTGAGAAAGGGGGAGCTTGCCGACAGGATCATGCTGGCCGGCGACCCGGACCGCGTCGAAGTAGGGAAAAAGCTCTTCGACAAGATTGAGTTCGAGGGCCAGCGCAGGGAGTTCCGGTGCGTCACGGGAAAGGTGCATGGCTCCAGGATGTCGCTCCTGTCGACCGGCATAGGCCCGGACAATACCGAGATAGCGGTTATCGAGGCATGCCAGATTGTGAAAGACCCGGTGTTCGTCCGGGTCGGAACATGCGGCGCCCTCCAGAAATTCGTCAGGCCTTCGGACCAGGTAATCTCAACCGGGTCGATTGCCTACGAGAACACGAGCACATTCTTCGTCCCGGAATGCTTCCCCGCGATAGCCAGCATAGACGTCGTCCTTGAATTGGAGAGGGCGTGCAACGAGCTTGGCCTGGAGCATCACGTCGGCCTCACCGCGACCACGCCCGGGTTCTACGGCTCCCAGGGAAGGGCCGTGGGAAAGTTCGAGCCATTGCCTTTCAGGATAGAGGAGCTTCAGAAATGGGGCGTGCTCAATTTCGAGATGGAATCAAGCTGTTTATTCCGCCTGGCCATGATAGGCGGGGCCAGGGCCGGGACGATTTGCGCTGCTTACAACAATCGCGCGACTGATGAGATGATTTCCGCAAAGCAGAAGAAACCGGCACAGGAAGGCACCATCAAAGCGGCCATGCTAGCTTTGTCTAGATTATAATTGGGGGTCTAGGGTCTTTGATTGTAAATTGGAAGAAAGGGTCTAGGGTCTAGGGACGTGGAAGTATGGGGAAGGGTTATCAGGAATTGGAAGTTTGGAAGAAGGGCTATCGACTCGCGAATTTGATATATATACATACTAAAAATTTTCCTTCCAAAGAAACCTATGGCCTTGTTTCACAGATGAGGCGGTCATCAGTATCCATCGCAGCAAACATCGCCGAAGGCTATGGTCGAGGTCATATCGGCGAGTACATCCAGTTCCTTTCCATTGCAATAGGTTCTTCCAATGAATTAGAGGTATATATCCTGCTGTCGCATGACCTGGGTTATCTATCGGATAAAGACTTCAACGACCTCCAGCAAACACATGCCGAGGTCAGCAAGATGCTCCACAGTTTGAGATTGTCTCTTGAAGAAAAGAGACAATCTAAGCCCTAGACCCTAGACCCTAGACCCCAGCAATTTAATAACAAAAAACCATCCAACCCCGCATGATAATCACCCTCTGCGGATCAACGAGGTTCAAGGATGAATTCCTTGAAGTTCAGAAGGAATTAACACTTGATGGCCATATTGTCATTTCCGTGGGATGCTTCGGGCATGCGGACCCCGACCCCAGGATAAAGGCCAGCAAGGAGATGCTGGACGCCATGCACCTGAAGAAGATTGACATGGCCGACGCGATTTACGTTGTCAATGTCGGGGATTACATCGGCAGCTCGACGAAGAGGGAGATTGCCTATGCAAGGGAACACGGGAAGCCGGTGTTCTTCCACGAGGAGCCCGATCTAGCCAAAGTAGTAGAAGTATAATGCCAGGCCTGCGACCGCTGCCGCGACCCCTCCGACGAACACCGCGACCTTGGCCCATGATATCGGCTTGAAGCCCTGGACCTCGCCTGTCTGCCCGTTCACGAGGAAATGGTATGTCTTGGCCTTGTACTCGTATGCCGCGATCCAGACCGGCAGCAGGATGTGCTTGTAGGTTATGCCGCTGTAATTCGTTTGAACCCTCAGGAATCTGTGTGTGTCCCCGGGAACCTCCTTCGCGCACTTCTCTCTCTCGCTGGTGTTGACGATGCCCTGGGCTGTGCCCCAGCCCTGCTGGAGGTCCACCGCATACTCCTCGGCAAGGAAGCCGCTGAGGAATTCCGGTTTGTAGGGGACCAGCGCGTTCAGCTCGAACGGGTATATCTTGTAAATCAATTCCTGGTTCATGCCCTTGGAGGCCGGCACCAGCACATCGTTGTAGAAGCCCTGCCTCTGCCCGTGGCTCGGCACCCAGCGGACCTTTCTGACCTGCCTGGTCTGGGTGACGCGCTTGCCGTTCACGACCGTGGAATAGGTCTCGGTCTCGTAATAGTAATAGCCGCTCTCCGCGGTCCAGGTGGAATGCGCCTGGGTATCGTAGGTCCAGAAGGGCGTGTAAACCCCCTTGATCAGGTCCAGCCTGCTGAGCTTTGAAAGGTTGGACGGGGTGAACCATCCCTTGCCCAGCCATGATGTGAAAAGCTTTGTCACATTGTTCTTGTCTATCCTGAAAGGGACGAGCGTCTCCGGCCGGATGAGGTCCGCTCTGGGAGGCTTCTCCTTGACGTACGGCGAGTTGCAGTAAGTGCATTTGCCGGCCACCTTGACATCCGCGGTGATGGTCGCCCCGCAGGAATCGCATTGGAAACTGACGACCGGCTTGTCCCAGCCAGTGGCTTTCGGCGCGGAGTAGAAATCATGTTCCACGATGGGCTGGGCCTCGACCGGAACCACCTTTTCAGATTGGCAGAACTGGCATTTCATGTTCTGGGTCTTCGGGTCGAACTCGAGGTGGGCGCCGCACGAGTTGCACTCGAACTGCGATGTTGGGGCCATGAGGGGATATTATTATGCTCTCGTATAATGATTTTCGTCAGCAAATGATAAATGCCGAAACTGTTATTCGGGGGCATGAAGGAACTGGCCTCGGTGAAGCATGTGGAGCAGCGCTCCAGGTTCTTTGCCCGCCTCTATGAAATAGGCTCGCCCGGGGACATGGAGGAGATCCTCAAGTTCCACCGCCGCGAGCACAAGAAGGCCAACCACCACTGCTGGGCCATGAGATTGAACGGGGAAGAGAAATCAAAGGACGACGGGGAGGTCGGGCACCCGGGGAAGGTCCTGCTGGAGATACTGAAGAAGCACAGCCTGGGCAGCCACGCCCTGGTGGTCTCCAGGGTCTTCGGAGGCGTCAAGCTGGGCGTCGGGGGGGTGTCGAGGGCGTTCAGGGAGGCGGGGGAGGGTGTCGTTCAATCTTCCCTGGCGGACTAGGTTTTTCAAACAATGATCTTGACGGTTCTGGGGTCCTCGAGCCGCAGCGTGACGGTCGAGCCTGCAGTCAGGTTCAATGCATCGACCAATCTCTTCGGCAACCGCACGACCATGGAATTGCCGGACTTTGCGATCTTTCCGGTCAAGGTCTCGTTCTTGAGCTTGTTGTAGATGAGAGCCTGGTTCGCGTCTTCCGGGTTGAAATACGTTTCGCCGCAGGCAGGGCATTCCGACCCCCGCATTTTAAAGCCGTTGACACTGAACTCCTTCGGCTCTGTCCATTCGCCGCACTGGCACTTTATCTTTTCCCTTCTCAGTTCCTTTCGCATCATATCACTCCCACATGGATTATCAGCCACACCGGGGTATCGTTCCATCTCTGGACGCTGTCCACGGCCACCACCTTCCAGGTCTTGTTCTTGTATCTCTTGCAGCGCTCGATGGTGCCTTTCTTCCTCCTCGAACGCTCGCAATCAAAGCCTGTCTCCAGGATGTCAAGGATGTCCAACATCTCCATGCTGTGCCTGAACATCTCCCGGTATGCGGCTCTGGAAACCCTGAGTTCCTGGCCTCTCCATGCGTAATCCGTGTAAACACTGTGAGTATATACATGATGTAAGTACTATATGTAATTTTCGACGATCCGGGTAGATGGGCGAGGGGGCCTTGGATTCGGCACCCGGCCATCCCGACCATGCCCCGGCTGTTCGAAAATCTGGGTGTTTGGCTAGATGCCATGGTGTGGGGGCCGGGAGGTATTGACACCGAGGGCCAACCCGGCCCCATGTCCCGTTCAACCGCCCAAAACACACCATAGGTAGCATCCCGAGTTAGCGGTATCGGCGCGCGCGGCCGTTCCCCAAATGTCGGCTAGATGGGGTGCCATTTGTCACCCCGCCCTCACAGGCGGGGCTTGACAGTTGAAGAATGCAAAATGCACCATTTGGTTATCGAAATTCGCACTTGATGCCAGATTGTTTCCAAAACCCCGCCCTCCAGATATCAGAATGTTCCAATTCAGACGGGGCATGCTGAAGGGATACAGACGTGGGGGTTTGCATGCCGATGGCAGGTTTGGGCACCCGCCCAACCATCCCCGGGTTCAGTTCCAGCCATCCCGTCCATGCCCCGGCTGTACGAGGGTTGTAGCTACCCAGCAATTTCCCAGCATCAACCCGAGCAAGCCGAATTGAACACAATTCGGCGACGAGGCCGGGGTTGTGACCCGGTTGGGCGAACCGGGTTGGTGACAAACACCAATTGCATGAATCCCTTAAAACCCCGCCCGTAAGGGCCGGGATACTTACCCTCACCAACTTCAAAGGGGTAAAGTTATTACTTCCACCGCTGGCACTTATTGAACCAATAAAGAAAATAAGTGCCAGGTGGAAGTAATAACCCCCTTTCTGTTTCTAAGCGGCATTCGACTTAGCGCCCTATATCGGGCTTGCACCGGACGGGAGTCGCCGTCTCACCAAATCCCTGCCATCTCAGCTCAGGAACAGTTCCATCATCGCTCCGGCCGGGCTGTGTCGTTTCTGCGCCCTTGCCATGCCTCTCGGCACACCGGATTGCCCCGGCCGCCCATGTTTCAGGCGGATAGCCGCCTGGGAGAGGGGAGTTTCCTCAGTTCCTCGCCGTTGAAGGCTCGGTACCGTTGGCCGCTCACTTTCTCCTGGCGGATGATCATAGATGTTCAAGGGTATTAATGCTTTCCGCTAACTGATATGTTAGAAAACAAAAGTAATCTATAAATACTTCGGAATGCTATTACAACCTCAGAGGGATTGACATCTACAACTATTTTGACACATTGTGGGTGAAGTTCATTGCCTGTTCAATAGCGGTCGCCTTCCTTTTCTCCGGCGCAATGGCCACGGTCGGTTCGACGCCGCAAGCCCCGGAAACCTTGTTGGGCTTGGTTGCTGATGCTGGCCCGGACCAGACCGCGATGGTCGGCGAGACGGTTCAATTCGATGGAACCGGGTCATATTATTCCGACGCTCCGACACTGAAGCCGCAAATATACGCCGTGGATATTTCCGGCGACGGCAATTATCTTGCAATCGGCTGGGGCACCAATGTGAGTTTCTTTGCGACTTCCTCCTGTGAGCCCATATGGACGCATGACACGGGCAAGCGCGTGGTGTGGGTGATTCTCTCGGAGGACGGCAGCTTCCTGGCCACCGCACAGAACGACGCACCGGAGGACACATGGTCCTCGAGGGGGTATGTCTCATTCTTCGAAACATCGACAAGCCAGCCAATCTGGACCTATCAGACCGACTATCCTATAAGCGTGGCTGGCAGGCGCAGCCTGGACATGACCAGGGACGGCAGCAGGATCGCCGTCGGAACAGCCCTGAGGCTGCCTTCCCCGGATTATCTCCAGAAAGTTGGCTCCGTCTACATATTTGACAAAGATTCGTCCACACCTCAGGCGATACACAGCTTCCCGAAATCCGTGATGGCAGTAAGAATGTCCGGAGATGGCAATTACTTCGCTGCGGGTTCCTACTGGTGGGAGATGAGGTTCTACAGCGTGACCACCGGCCTTCTCTGGACGAAGACCAGCAGCGATCCGTTTTACTCGGTTGCCGTCGATTACGATGCCAGTTACGTCTCGGCCGCCCAGGGCAATTCGAAAAGGACCCACCTGTTCAGGAATGACGGAAGCCTTGTCTGGACGGCAACTTCCGTTGGAGGCGCTATAGGCATGGAGATGTCCGATGATGGACAATACTTCGCGACCAGCGAATATGCCAACGGCGCGTACAGGCTCTTCGGCACATCGTCGCCCACTCCTGCATGGACCTATCCGTATTCTGAATTCGTCTATACCCGGGCAGATATTTCAAAGGACGGCAACTACATCGTCGGAGGCTCATCCATACAGACCAACAATACATACCTATTCTCCAAGACCTCGGGAACCCCATTGCTCATACATCCCGCGGATGCCGGTATTTCTGACGTTTCGATATCATACGACGGCAGGTGCTTCGCGTCAGCGACGCAGGGCGGAACCCTGAGCCTTTTCACAACCGAAGGTTCCCCGCGATTAGTATGGCAGTGGACAACCGAGCAGCCCGTTTCGGGATACGAACTGACGTATGCGTGGAACTTTGGCGACGGTGCCACAGCCACTGGAACAATGCCAACCCATGCCTATGGGGAGCCTGGCATTTACACGGTCATGCTGACAGTCACCGGCCATTCAGGAGATGTCGCGACTGACATAATGGCGGTCACAGTTTTGGGTTCTGTCGATGTGTCAATTTCGTCAAACGACATATCTTTCTCATCCTTGGAACCTATATCGGGTTCTCCGGTCACCATCACAGCCAATGTGCAGGGTGACATAGGCACATGGACAAACACCGTCGAGGAAGCCCTCGCGTTCAGCGACAATTTCGAATCCGGCACCCTCGACAACTGGGTGAAGAGCGGCTGGAACCCCTGCGGGATCCTTGAAGTGAGCAGTGCTGTTTCCAATTCTGCGCCTTACAGCCTCCACTGCCAATCCAATCCCGGAACCAATACCGGCCCCTATGTCCTGAAGTATCTTGCTGGCAGCTACGCCCATTCGATCTCGAAAATCAAATTCTACCTGCCTGCCAAGACCCAGGCATTCGACAAATGGGACATAATGCGTGCAGGCTCCTCGACCGGGACTGTTCTGGGAACCACCAATTACGAATTCTATGTTGCTCTGAGGGACGACGATTACAGCATCGACATATTCGAGTATGTCAAGGATGCGAGCGGAGTCTGGAGCTATGGCTGCCTGGCCATGGATGTGTACGAACTCGCTCCCGAGACGTGGCATGACATCTCTCTCGAGATAACGCCCGCCGAATACATCGTGAAGGTCGGGGATTCCGTGGTTGCCACCGGCCAGAGGCAGGTATCAACCCTCATACACCATCTCATCCTCGGGGACGAGGGCGGCTCCGGGGGCGGCTGGGGCAATGCCTACTGGGACGATGTCTCCGTGTACTCCGTGACCGAGACCCAGACAGAAATTTCCGGCACCGATGCCTCCTGCACCGTCTCCTTCTACCTTGATTCAGTTTCATCTGCCAACCTTATCGGCTCCGCCGAGAACGTATTCGTTCCCGCTGACAGCCAGACCCCGGTAACCATCGAGTGGAACCCGGTGGCCGGCGAGCATGAGATAATCGTGGCTGCCGATAATGTGAATCCGCCTGACTCGGACATGTCCAACAATGTCGCTTCCCTGACGATCGCGGTGGAGGATGCCGTACAAGTTGACTTGTCTATCTCTCCGGGGGACATATTCATCTCCGATGAAGATCCCGTCGCCGGAGCTCCGGTAACAATCACCGCCAATGTTCTTGGCGACTGGTCGATATCATCAGAATGGGTAAAGCATGGTGTAGTGATAGACCTCGGAGGACCAGGGGAAGATGCACATGTTGGTGCCCCCTCCGTCATGAAGCAGCCAGATGGCTCTTACACAATGTGGTACGGGGGTGTTGATACATGGGGCCGAATTTTCAGGGCCACATCCAACGACGGCATTGAATGGGTTAAGACTGGCATGGTCCTGGATTATGGCGGTACGTACGACAAATATGGCGCCCAGCACCCATATGTGATTTTAGATGAAAATGGAATTTATAATATGTGGTACAGCGGAACAGGTTACAATAATGGATACCGGTATTACATACTCAGAGCAACTTCTATAGATGGCATCACATGGCAAAAACAAGGGCTGGAACTTACTTATGGTGGCAGTTATGAGCCTGATGGAGTATACACCCCCTGCGTTTACTTTGATGGCTCTCAATGGCACATGTGGTATTCTGCAGTTGCATGGCCCTCACACACATCTTGGATTAACCATGCGCACAAGACCTTGCTGAGTGACCCCTGGATAAAAGATGGTATCGTCCTTCTTAATACGGGAACTTATGACAATCCTGTTGCGGTGGCACCTCGTGTAGTTCCCACAGCGACAGGTTTTGAAATGTTCTATGTCGGTTCCGATAATCTCAAATACAGACTTCTACATGCCACATCACCAGATGGTATTGCTTGGGCCAAGGACGGAATAGTAATAGAACCCACATTGCCTTTAGAATGCACAAAGGTCTCCGTTCCTTTTGTAATCAACGAAAGCAATACTTATAAAATGTGGTACACCGGTGGTGGTTGGATAGATGAAAATTGGCGCATATTCTACGCCGAGAAAGCTCCCGGCCACATAGCCCAAAATGCCTCCTGCATCGTCTCCTTCTACCTGGATTCAGTTGTTCCGGCCAACCTCATCGATTCGGTTGAAAATGTATTCGTTCCCGCAGATGGCGAGACCCCTGTTTCCATTGAGTGGATGCCGATTGCGGGCGAGCATGAGATAATCGTAGTGATATCCGACGTCAACCCGCCGGACCGCGACCTTTCGAACAACGTTGCCTCGGTACCGGTATCTGTGGCCGAACCCCTCCCCGCCGAATTGGCCGTGGAAAAGGTCAAGCTCTCCGGCATCGACGATGGTTTCACACACACTTATTATGAATGGGAACTCCAGATAACCGTGTCCAACGACGGCGGCTCGGCCGCGACTGACGTTGTCGTCAGGGATGTCCTCCCCGCGGAGCTGGAAATGATTGATATGATTTCAAGTACGGGCATGGCAGCCACGGATATCTCAGAAACAGGGGGCACCAGGGCCGCCCTGCCGGAACCGGTGATCCTTCCGGAGAGGTCCACGCGCATCACCTGGATAGTCGGAACCTTGGAGCCGGGCCAGTCCGAAACCCTTTACATGAAGGTCTGCACCCGCCTGAACCCTGCGGAAAAGCAGGAATTTACATCTCCGGGCATCTATATTCTCAACCAGGGGGCCTATGCAACGGGATTCGACTCCCTGACCGGGGACTCGCTGGAATCGGAAAGAGCACCCGCTATAACTGTCACGATCGAGGATGCGCCCGAGCCGGTGAGAATTGATCCGCCGTCCACCAGCCCGCCGCCACCGCACACCATTAGCCGTGTGAAGTGGGCTGTCCCGATAAACAGGGACCGGTAATCAATGCGATTTCTGCCTCGCGTATATCGAGCAAACGAGCCCGACGAACCCTATCCCGATGGCTCCCAGGAAGTTGCCCATGGGGTCGTCTCCCAGCATTGTCAATAATAGGAATATCAGCAGCCCGAAAAGGCCAAAGCCCGCGCCTATGGTTATCATCAGTTTGCCCGATTTGACCCGGTTCTTCGTCTTGATGTTGATGATGCGCCATCCGATGAAAATGCTCCCGAGTATCACAAGCAAACCACCGAGGCTTCCGAGGGCCACCAGGACCTGGAAGACCGTGCCCAGCGCTTTGATTCCCGTGATGTCCATGGCCTGTTCCCCGATATTGCCCCATGTCGCGGCGCCCGTGACCCCGGCGATCATCATCAATATTCCGCCAACCATTCCCACCATGCCGCATTTCTCGTTCTGGCTGTGCCTTCTTCTTGATGCTCTTCTCATTTTCTCGCCTCTATTATCTCTCTCAATCTGTTGAAATTCGAAGGGTTCTCTGCCAGGTACTTCTGCACCGGCCCCAGTATCTCGGAGATGTGGCCTGCGACAGCAGCCTTCAGGTCCATGGGGTGGAGCTTTCCAGCGCCGTAAGCTGCAGCCAGTTCCTCGTAGGTCCCGAAATGCAGGTCCCCGCCGAACTTCTCGGACCTGGTAATGTCCATTCGCCCAAGCTCGGGAAATATCGCAAGCCTGGCATGCTCCAGGACCGGGTTGTCATCGACCTGCCCCTGGGGGCAAAATGCTTTCTTCAGCTTGGCCTGGACGATGGTCGGTTCGTCGTGAAGGAATATCGCGGAGTCAGGGTTGGATTTGCTCATCTTCGATTCCGCGGCATCCATCCTTCCGCCGCCCTGGAGCCCCATGAGCAAGGGCCAGTGCAGAGCCACCGGTTTCTTGTAGCCCAGCTTGGGCGCCACATCCCTCGCGAGCATGTGGGCATGGCGCTGGTCCATGCCTCCTATCGCCAGGTCCAGCTCCTGGTGGAATATGTCGGCGGCCTGCATCGCCGGGTAGATCAGCTTCGAGGCGTCGGAATCCGCTTCCTCCTCTGAACGGCCCATGATGGTCATCGCCCGCTTGATCCGGGCCACGCTGGATGCCTTGGAGACCCGCACCACCCTCTCCCAGTACTCCTTCTCGTCGACCAGGTCCGAGCCTACCAGGTAATGTATCTTCGGCGAATCGGCGCCCAGCCCCTTGAGGCAGTCCTCCAGGTAACGGCCGCAGACCTGGATGCTTTCGAACGTCCCATCGAGCTTGTCGTTGATGAGCGCGTGCCAGTCCGCCAAAAGGATATTGACCTCGAAACCGAGCGACGCAAGGTCCCTGACCTTCCTGGCCCCTATCAGCGCCTGGCCGATGTGGAACAGGCCGGACGGCTCGATGCCCCAGTAGGCCTTCGGCGCCCCGCCCTTCGCGAGCAGGCTGCCTGCCTCTTCGGGTGTCACGACCTCGGTTATTCCCCTCGTGAGAATATTGAATCTCTCATCCTGATTCATATCCCACCCCAAACGCTCAATCGATAAAATTCTTTCCTCCATTCGCCAACATATTAAATAAATACTGGAAGCACATTCCACGCCACATGGACCGAATCAAGGACCTCATAAGGGACGTTCCGGATTTTCCGGTGAAGGGCATCATGTTCAAGGACATAACCCCGGTGCTGAGAGACCCGAAAGCCCTGGGTCAGATCATTGACAATTTCAACATGATGTACGAGGGAAAGAACATTGATGCCATCGTCGGGATAGAGAGCCGTGGCTTCATCATCGGCGCCCCGCTGGCCCTCAAGATGAAGATACCCTTCGTGCCGATCAGGAAGGTCGGGAAGCTGCCTTTCGACAAGATTCGCGTCAACTACAAACTCGAGTACGGCGAAGCCACAATCGAGATGCACACCGACGCGCTGAATTCCGGCGAGCGAATCATAATCGTCGATGACCTCCTGGCCACCGGCGGGACGACTGCCGCGAGCATCGAGCTTGTGGAGAAACTGAACGCCGAGGTCGTGAAATGCGCCTTCGTGATAGAGTTGGGCTTCCTCCACGGGCGCGACAGGCTCCCGAAGGGCAAGGTCGACAGCCTGATAACTTACTGAGGGATGCCATGCTCGAACTCCTGAAATCCAGCCTGGAGAACGCCCCGGTCGTGAAATTCCAGGATTATGATTACTTCGTGTTCTCCATTGCCGACGGGATACCCTCCATCGACACCGGGCTCTTCACCGAGGTTGTCGACGCCATCCACTCGAAGATCGAGGGCCAGTATGATAAAATAGTGACTGCCGAGGCCATGGGGATACATCTGGCTGCAGGTCTCTCCCTTAAAACCGGAAAGCCGTTCACCATAATCCGGAAACGGAAGTACGGCCTGCCCGACGAAACGGAATTCGAGCAAGTTACAGGTTACTCTTCCAGGAAGATGTACATCAACGGGCTCAACAGGGGCGACAGGGTCGTCCTGGTGGACGACCTCATCAGCACAGGCGGCACCCTCATCGGGATACTGCGAGCGCTCAGCCAGATAGGTGTAGAGGTTGTTGACACGGTAATAGTCATCGACAAGGGCACGGGCCGCGCGAAGGTCGAGGAGAAGTTCGGCATCAAGGTCAAAACCCTTGTCGGCATTGACGTGGCTGACGGCCATGTTCATGTGAGGAAGGATTGATTTTGGGCAATATTGAGCGTGAATAATTGTCAAGATTGTTTAGTCTGTGAGGATGGTAAGTGTTCGGTTGGTGTGTGTTCAAATAATGATTTTATTTGTCTGGATCTTGGAACTAGGGTCTAGGGACTAGGGTCTAGGGTTGCTAACATNNAGCCAGCCATCCCTAGCCCCTTTATACCATTTTGTAAACAAAGCCCCTAGCCCCCGTTACAAAAAGATTTGAAAAACAGCAATCTGTGAACAAAAATCGACATCCTGCTTATCACCTTACTAATCTATCATAAATCAAAAAAGAAAGTAAAAATCAGACTGCCATGCATTTTCAGCACGGCAGCCTTGAAGGGGTCGCCCCGTGGTATTTCACGATCGGTTCCTGAATGTGGGGCTTTTCCCACGGTATCGGGATCGGGTCGTCCCAATTCTCAGGTATCTCGCCGTCGGGCTGGCACGCTATCGAGTTCTGGCCTACGGCTGAAACGCTCACGCAGACCAGAACCGCGCAGACGGCCAAAGCCGCCGCAACGGCTCCTGCTCCGCCGCGCCTCCTTCCGAATGCGTTCCTTATCGCTCGCCTTATCCTTTCAGTTGGTTTCGTCAACATTTCTTATCACCGGGTGAAATAGGCGCGGACAGGGTTCATATAGGTGGTGGGCAAAATTGACCATTTAGTGAGTAAAACGGACGTTTGCACGATACCCCGGCGGTTAACATGCCCAAACCTTCCGCAAGATTTTTATATTTATCCGTCAATATACATCCTGCCCTTCGGGGTAAATGGGATTGGGATGTCGTATGTCGTGCAAGTATTACTATAGAGGTGGCCTTTGCGCCAACAGCCAGATGGACAAGCCATTCTGCGTCGGCGAGGACAAGTGCGGGTTTTTGAACGGGAAGATTTCAGCGCCGGCAGACGCGGGCCCGGGAAAGGTGGCGGCGAAGAAAGAGCTCGAGTTCCCAACCCAGGTCTTCCACGATAAACCGGAAGACTCCATGAGCCAGTGGATGGGCGTCTATTGCCCACACTACCAGAGGTTCTTCTGCACGGGCGGGGCTGACGGCTGCAAGTCCGGATGCTGCGCCACGGCTTCGGATTACGAGAAGAGCCTTGCAGAGCACATGGAGAAATACAAGTGAGTGATGCGAACTGCAAGCACCTGGATGACGGCGGCAGATGCCAGGGCAAGTACAAGGGGTTCGGCTGCATCGGCGATAAATGCCTCGACCCGACGAAAGGGCCTGCCGGGAACAAGTGCAGGCACGGGCGGGCAGACGGATATTGTAAAAAGCACAAGAAATTCCAGTGCGAGGGCGAGGACTGCGACGATTTTCAGGTCTAAAATTCCGACCTTACCCTATCCTCATATTCGACCGGCAGAACGCCGTACGCCTGGATCTTCTTAACCTTGAATCCGCGGGACAGGACCTCGGCCAGCATCTCCTTCGAGGGAACCTCGGCCCCGTCTATCCCTCCTTCCAGCGCGCCTATCTCGATGTCCAGGCGCTTCTCCAAATTGCCTTTCAGCTCCGAGCCCCTTGGCCTGAGCGCGCCGAGTATTATCTTGGTCTTCGGGAACAGCTTCCTGGCGTATGCCACTGTCTTCTCCACATCCTCTCCCGCGGGCGGCCGGATGCGCGCGAGCTTCGTGCCCTTGGTCGGCCTCAGGACTATTATCGCGATGGTGCTGGGTTTTATCTCGGTCTTGAGCAACTCCAGGGCTGTGGTCTCGCCCTTCAGCTTTCCCTCGTGCAGCCCCACGCAGACATGCGGGCAGATGTGAGGTATCCCGGCGTTCCAGAGATTGATGAACGTGTCCAGGTAATCCTCGGCCGTCGCATCTATGCCGAAGATGAGTTTAATTGTCTTCGAGTCACCCACCATCTCCATGGATGCGATGTCCACGCCGGCCTCGGCGATCTTCCTCGCCATCCTCGCGTCAACAAAGCCTGTGTGCAGTTTGATGATGAGGTCCATCTCGTGGATCTTGCGCACGGCCGGGAGCATCTTCTCGAGGTTGAGCATCTGCCCCTGTCGGTCGCATCCGCCGCTCAGAAGGACGCCCCTCGCGCCTTCCTCTTTCAGCCGGGTGCAGAGGGTCACGAGTTGATTTGGCGTTGTGGCCTGCGCCATGTCCTTCAGGTAGACCCCGCCGCAATGGCGGCAGTCCAGCGAGCAGGCTTCGCCTGAGATCGAGATGGATGGGAAGTCCGGCCAGACATTGTAGGCCCTGAATACCCGGCTCATTTGCCGCCCTCTCGCTCCGCGGATTTTTCCGCGCTGCCGTCCTCCCCGTCGAACCTCTCCCCGCACTTCGGGCAGAAGTTGTCATCCACGCCAACTCCGGCGCCGCACTGGTCGCATGTGAAGGGCTTCTTCTCCTCAAGGGCGTCGTCCATCTTCGCGGGCACTTCGGCTGCAGCCTCTTCCTCCTTTTCCTTCAGTGCGATATCCCAGGTCTTGCGCTTCTCCTTGGCGACACTGAGCCACCAGTAGAGCAGGACGATTATCAGGAACAGCAGGCCGATGTTGCAGAACATGGATGCCGCGCCGAGCGGGATGTATGAGCTCCAGTTGTCAGTCTCCGAACCGACAAGGGGGCCGAGCGCCACTGTTGTGTTCACGCTGTTCCTCTCAGTCCCGGTGCCGAAGACCAGAGCGAACCAGTAAGAATAGATGCCTGCCTTCTCGATTGTGATGTTGTGATGGAACAGCTTACCGTCCAGGTAATCCTGGTCCGAGGGGTCGGACTCTGTCATCGCAGGTGTGCCCTCGATGCCCCATATCCCCCTGGCAAATCCCAACTGCAAGTTCGGGGTCTCGGCAAAGCTCTCGTTCGAGTAAAGGATGATACTGAATCGATACTGGGTACCGGGCTCTCCCTTGAACCTGTCCACCTTCCCGTCAGCGAGGAGGAATGCCTTGCCCCCGGCTTCATAGGTGTTGTTGTCCAGCTCTTCATATGCGGTCGTGAACCAATTGACATGGATGTCCGAAGAAACCGGGTCTCCGGGCTCGGAGGAATAGGCGTCGTGTACCACCAGCGGCCCGTTTATGGCCCCGACGAGCAGGAACATCCCCACCCCCATGGCCAGAAGCATCCTGCCGTCCCTCCATCCGAACAGGTATGGCACGGCAAAGGTGACGCTCACGAGCCCCACCATCATCAGGTAATATCCCGCGTTCGGCTCGATGTTCATGGCCACGATGAGCAGGGCCAGGTTCAGGATGATGGCGGCAACTACCCCGATGATCTTGGCATGCCTGATTTTCTCCAGCTTTTCCAGGGGCTCGGGAAGTTTCATCACGGCAAATATGCCATTCCCGATATTATAGTTTCGCCGGGACTGTGCCCAGCCCAGATACATTCGCCCACCCTCCCTCAACCCTTAAGTAACCCCAATCCGATTTACCCCGGATGATGCGAGGGCTCAACGCAGCGGAGATAGGGAACGTCATAGACCAGATGGCTGCAGACAGGGACGGGGCGAAGCCCATTGCCTCCGACCCGGGGTTCATAGATGTCGGGGGGACTGTCGACCCGAAAGGTTTCTGCCCGTTCGACAGGGCGGGCGAATGCGCTATGACCGCAGTTGACGGAGGCAGCGCCGTGCTTCTTGACGGTGGCTCATTCCTCATAGCAGCGGTAAGGGTTGGGAGCGCCAGCTACAGGGACAGGGAGTACCTTGCACATTCCGAGCCGGAGTTCCACCTCCTGCACCTTTCGGCCGGCGACCTTGAGGACGCATATTCCATATTCTTCGGCAAGACTGTCGGGGGTGAACCGCCGGACTCTCCCCGGGGGCTTGACGAAGCTGCGGGAAGGATCAGGACACTCCTCGAATGGAAGGCTGTCGAAAACGTCGTCAGAGATGCAGAACCAGGCACCATAACGGCCTTCGACGGCGCCCTGTGGGCAGGAATCCGGGGCATCGGCCCCATGCTGTCCCGGATTGTCGAATCCGCCCGGAAGAAAGACGTGGAGCTCTGCGGAATCAGCAAGAGAAGCATGCTCACGCAGCACTCCAGGCCGCTGATACCTGCAGTCCAGATAGCGGGCGACGGGGCACTTCCGGACAGGGCATGGCATTACCCACTTCAAATCTCAGGATATGGGGAAAAGCTCTTCGGGGAAGTGCATGTGGCCAAGTTCCACCCCCAATCCAGATACGTGTTCAGGGCCGACCTCAGCCTGCCGGATGGCACGCCCCCGGCAACGGCACTGGGCAAACTCGCCTACCATGCCAATGATCCGGCCTATGTGGGTTACCCCTACCCGCTGGCAAGGGTGCACAACGATGTCGCGTTCTCGAGGTCGGAGGTGGAGGATCTCCGCAGCCTGCTGAGGTCGGAAGCGCTCCGCAAGGGCATGGACCCAAAGGAATGGCAGCTCACGTTCCAGGATTTCCACGATGTTCTGGACAAGGGAAGGTGATTGAATGGCGAAGGACGAGATAGGTACCGACGTAAGCCTCGGCAGGATAACCGGCAGGGATGTGACAGAGATTGTTTTCCGGGCTTACAGGAACCGGGACATATTCCTCGGCGAGATGCTCATCGGGGAGTGCGCGGAGGGTCGCAGGCGCTTCATCCTGAGGGTCATCAACATAATGCACGGCAGCGAGGCCAGCGAGGCAGGCTGGGCTCCGAAGACCGCTGGCGCGTTCATGGACGGCGACGCCAGGGAGGAGGAGTACCATGTGTACGATGCGGACCGCCGGCTGTACAACCATGTGGTATGCGCGCCGCTGGGCTATCTCCTGGGCGAGGGCGACGATGCAGAGTTCCGCAGCCCCAAGACCATCCCCACCCATTTCTCGAGAGTGAGGAGGGCAAGCGACAGGGACTACAGGTTCCTTGAACGATACCTGGGGGATGTGAAGCTGGGAAGCCTCCGCAGCGGCGAGCATGTGATACCCAGCGTCCCTGTCGGCATTGATTCAGGTGTAATCTGCCAGCACATGGGCGTGTTCGCGACCACAGGCATGGGGAAGAGCAACCTGATGAAGCGGATGGCCGGCGCGATAATGGAGAGCGGCAAGGCCGGGCTCCTGATACTGGACCCGCACGGCGAGTACATCGACGGCGGCAAGGACGGTTTGAAGGGGCTGGTCCACCACCCGAAGGCCGGCACCAACCTCGACATCTTCGTGACCAGGGAGGTAGCCGCCAATGCGAGCGACATCAGGATTTCCACATCCGAGATAAAGGTCCAGGACATGCAGAACCTCTGGCAGTTCAGCGACCCCCAGGTCGAGCTGCTAAATGCGGTCTGGTCCAGGGAAAGGGACGGCTGGCTGGACTATCTCATGGACAACGACACCCAGACGATATTTCAAGCTTTCAACGAGCAGTTCCACGAAGGTAGCATCGGCGTCGTCGGAAGGCGGGCTGCGGTCCTGGCCAGTTCGCCGTTCGTGACGCGCGACGGCAGGATATCGATTACCAAGACTATAGTGGAGAAGCTTCACCAGGGCAAGGTCGTCCTCGTGGACCTCTCGGGGGCATCCGAGCGGGAGGAGCTTCTCATAAGCAGCGTGCTGGCCAGGGCCGTATTCCAGGAGAACTCGCGCCTGTTCAGGGACAAGGCTGCGTTCAAGTCCATACCGCCGTGCCTCATCGCGCTGGAGGAGGCCCAGAGGGTGTTCGAGCGCGCCCAGGGCGGCATCTTCCCCCAGATTGCGCGGGAGGGGAGGAAGTTTAAAACGGGACTCTGTGCCATCAGCCAGCAGCCGAAACTCATCGACACCGAGGTCATATCCCAGTTCAACACCCTCGTGATACTGGGGCTTGCAGACCGCCAGGACAGGGAGAGGCTGGCAGGCTCCGCGAGGCAGGACATCTCACGGCTTGATTACGAGATACAGACACTGATGACCGGCGAAGGCCTGGTCACGGGGCCGAACACGCCGTTCGCGCTACCTCTGAAAGTCGACCTCTACGAGACTTACCTGGCAGGCATGGCAGGCAAACCCGAGAGGAAAAGGAAATCCGCTGACAAGGGTTTCTTCTAGGAGGCATGGATGAGGATATTCCATCTGGCTGACACACACATAGGCTATTCGGCCTACAACGCGCTTGACCCGGACGGGCACAACCAGCGCGAGACAGATGTCTGCGACGCGTTCGGGCGGATAGTCGGGTTGGCCGTGAAGGAGTCCCCGGACCTCGTGCTTCATTCGGGAGACCTCTTTGACACGGTGAGGCCGAGCAACCGCGCCATCTCGTTCGTCATGGGCCAGCTTCTCAAGCTGTCCGAAGCAGGCATCCCGACTGTGATAATCTCGGGGAATCACTCCACGCCCAGGCTCAGGGAGACGGGCAGCGTGTTCAGGGTGTTCGAGCATCTCAAGGGGATAAATCTCGCATATTCCGGGAACCTCGAGAGGTTCGAGTTCGGCGACCTGCTGGTCCAGGCACTCCCCCATTCCGCGGACAAGGAACTGTTCGACAGCGAGCTGGATTCGCTGCGGCCGGATAAGAATTTTAGCCGCAACATCGCGATGCTTCACGCAGGAGTCGCCGGCCTGGGCGTGTTCAGGATGAACGAGTTCAACGAGCTCCTCGCGAACGGGAACCAGCTGGAAAGGGGCTTCGACTATGTCGCGCTGGGGCATTTCCATGAACATTGCAAAGCCACAGGCTCGGCTGTTTATTCCGGCTCGACCGAGAGGCTGGGCTTCGGAGAGGCGGGCCAGCCCAAGGGATTCGTGGAGCTGGAACCGGAGTCCGGAAAGTGGAAATTCCGGGAAATCGGGACAAGGCCGATGCTCGACCTGCCAGTGATTGACTGCACTGGCCTCCAGGCCAGGGACATCCAGATCGGGGTCATGTCCGCCCTGAACTCGAGGGAGCTGGAAGGCGCTATAGTGCGTCAGCGCCTGAAGAACGCCGACAGGAAGCAGATGAGCCTGGTGGACACCCAGGCGATAAGGAAGGCCGCATCCGACGCGCTGCATTTCGAGCTGAGGCCCCAGACTGTCGAGGCGGGCCAGAAGATAGCGAGCAGCGACACTGCCTTCGATTCCCTGGAGAGAGAATTCGTTTCATACCTGGCAAAGGCAGACCTCGCAGGGCTTGACCCGGGGGAACTGGAGAGGGCGGGCCTGGAATACCTGGAAGCGGGAGGCCGTGAATGAGGCTGAGGACCATCAGCATCAGGAATTACCGGCGCTACAAATCAGCGGAGCTGGAACTTCCCGACGGCATGATATCCATTGTCGGCCCGAACGGCTCTGGGAAATCCACCCTGCTCGAGGCTTTCGCATGGGCGCTGTTCGGCAACCAGGCCGAGATAGTGAGGACGGGCAAGGAGAGCATCAAGCGCCAGGGTGCCGCGCACACAGACCCGTGCTCGGTGAGGATAGAGTTCGACTTCGAGGACACTGGCTATGTCGTCGAGAGGACGATGAAGGGCAAGAACCTCACAATGTCCGCGGAGATGTTTGCCGGGAATTCCCTGATGGCGAAGGGCACGGACGATGTCTCGGAGGCACTGGTGAAGCTCTTCGGCATGGACCATAAATCATTTTTCATATCGGTCTTCGCACGCCAGACCGAGCTGAATGCGCTTACATCGCAGCCAAAGGGGGACAGGAAGAAACTGGTCCTGCGGCTGCTGGACATCGAGAATGTCGATGAGGCGATAAAGCGCATCCGTGAAGACATCAGGCTGGCCAAGGAGACAATAAAGACTGCCAGGGCGGAGCTTACCGCCCCGGACGGCTCCCCCGCGATCGGGAAGCTGGAAGCCGACCTGGGAGCCCTCTCGGTTCTGGGGAAGAGGCTGGCGAAGGACGGCGCGAAGAAGCAGGAAGACATCAGGGCACTGGAAAACATCCAGGCCAAGCTGGGGAAGGAGATGGCAAGCCTCGAATCAAAGGCCAGGGAGAAAGCGAAGCTAGACGCCGCGCTGGCATCCCTGAGGAAAGAATCCGCCTCTCTGGAAACCCAGAGGGATGAACTTACGGAGGAGCTATCCGGTCTTGCCCAGGCCGAAGAGGAATTCGCGCGCCAGGAACCCAAGGCGGGCAAGACGGCCGAGGAGCTCGAGTCAATCCTCGCGAAGAAGAAAGAATCACTGGCGGAGCGCGACGCGGTCCGTTCGGAGATGGCAGGCAACAGGGCAGGCTCCAGGCAGCTCGAGAAAGAGATCAAGGAGACCAGGTCAAGCATGGATGACATCGCAGGCATGGGCCCGGAGAGCGACTGCCCGACCTGCAGGCGCAAGCTCGGGGAGGCTTATGAGAAGCTGCTTGCGGAATTCGAGGGCCAGATAAAAGAAAAGCAGAGAAAATTGAAATTGCTCGAGAAGGAATTCTCCGCATTGGAAATAAGGCTGAAGGATTGCGAGGGAAAATCCGAGGCCCTGGAAAAGCAGGAGGCGAGGCTGCGCGAGAAGAAGACGAAGTTCGAAAAGCTGAGGTTCCAGATGGAACATGCCTCGAAGCTGAGGGCCAAACTCGATGATGCCGCGAGGAAGCTTGACGCCTCCAAAGAGGAGTTCGAGAAAGCCAGGCAGAAGTCGGAAGTCCTGGATTTCGACGAGAAAGCCTATGCAGTGTCAAGGAAAGCCCTCGACGAGACCGCGGCCGAGATGAAGTCAGCCAATCGCGACCTTCTGCATCTGACCACGGAACTGGCCAGGAACGAGGAGAGGCTGAAGGCCTCCCAGGCCAACCTGGAGCGCCTGAAGGACATAGAGCACAAGAATGCGGGCCAGGAGACCATGATTACCCTGCTGATGAGCCTCGAGACGGTGATGGGCGATTTCCGGACGCATCTCATCGCGAGAATAAGGCCGGCGCTTGCCAGTGCCTCTAGCGAGTTGCTGGGCGTGCTCACCGACGGCCGGTACAGCGAACTACAGCTGGACGAGGATTACGAGATATCCATCGTGGACTCGGGAGAACCGCACGGGCTGGAGCGCTTTTCGGGCGGGGAGAAGGACCTGGCGAACCTGTGTCTCCGCCTTGCCATATCCGAGATCATCGCCACCAGGCACGGCACGAACAGCTTCGACCTCATCGTCCTGGACGAGATATTCGGCAGCCAGGATGCCAGCAGGAAGAGGACCCTCCTCTCGACGCTGAACGGCCTCAGCAACAGATTTAAACAGATATTCCTGATAACCCATGTCGAGGATGTGAAAGAGCTGATGGGCAATGTGATCCAGGTGACGGAGAACCCGGACGGCACAAGCTCGGCGAGGGTGAGCCAGTGAGAGAGCCGTCCCTGACCGCGCGACCCGACCCGGGGAAACCGGTCAAGCCGGTGACATCGTCCGGCGGAGTGATAATGGACAGCGAGAACCGCGTCCTGGTGCTCCACCGGAAGCAGGAAGGGACATGGGTCCTGCCCAAGGGCCGGGTCGAGCCCGGGGAGAGCCTGAGACAGACAGCGCTCCGCGAGGTGGAGGAGGAGACTGGCCTCAAGAGCCTCAGGATAGTCAGGGAGATCGGCCTGGTAAGATATATATTCTTCTGGCGGCCCGACAATGTGAACTACAAAAAGACGGTCCATTACTTCCTGATGCGGCTGAACGGAGCGCCTGCCAACGAGCTTAAGCTGGAGTCGGATTTCTCAGAATGCGCTTGGAGCCCAATCGGCGAAGCCGTCAAGCAGCTCACGTTCGAGAACGACCGCCGCATCGTGCGCTCGATATCCGACTGAAGGTTTTTATCGGTGTTCAGATTAGGGGATTCGGCGATATTGTGTACAAATTTCTGAAGGTCGAGCGCTCAGGGCCGGTTGCCGTCGTGACCGTGAACAAGCCCGATGTCCTGAACATCCTGGACACGCCCACCGTGCTCGAGATAGAGCATTGCTTCGGGGCGCTGGCTAGTGACAGGGAGGTCAGCGTCGTCATAATCACCGGCGCCGGGGAGAAGGCCTTCATTGCGGGTGGAGACATCAAGGAGATGTCTGTGAAAAACTCAATCGACGGAAGGGAGTACGGCCGCAACGGCCAGCGCGCCCTTTTCGCAATCGAGAACTGCCCGAAGCCTGTCGTCGCGGCAGTGAACGGGTACGCCCTTGGCGGCGGCACGGAGCTTGCCATGGCCTGCGACATCATCCTCGCGTCCGAAAAGGCGGTGTTCGGCCAGCCGGAAGTGAAGCTTGGCATTACACCCGGCTTTGCAGGCACCCAGCGCATGCCCCGGATAGTGGGGAGGGGGCGCGGGAAGGAACTCGTGTTCAGCGGCAGGAACATCAAGGCCGACGAGGCTCTGAGGATAGGTCTGGCCAACAGGGTATACCCCCCCGAGAAGCTCATGGAAGAGGCACTGAAACTTGCAAGCCAGATTGCCGCGAACGGCCAACTGGCTGTCCGCTCCTGCAAGGAACTCATCAATTTCGCAATGGACAACGACCAGGATTCAGGCCTGGCCAAGGAGGCCGACGCGTTCGGCGTGTGTTTCGACACGCAGGACCAGAAGGAAGGGATGAAGGCGTTCGGGGAGAAGAGGCAGGCGAAATTCGAGGGGATTTGATTATTATTGGCGCCATTATCTGCCCAGGCAGGGTGGGCTGCACCCCGTTCAATATATGGCTATCCGCTCTTTAGCCTCTTCCACTTTTCCTTCTCCGGCGCATCCAGATAGTTCTCGGATGATGATACAGGCTGATGGCTTCTTTTCTCCAACTCCTTTCTTGCGACCCCTGCAACATTCCCGCCTTCGATTGCAGCGCCCTTGTTTTCAGTGAAACCCTGCGCATCCTTGTTTCTTGCGATTCTGGTTGTGGAGGCTTCTCCGAGCATGGTGAAAATGAGTTCCAGGTCGTTCATGTGGTCCCTGAGGTTCTCCTTCTTCAATCCTTTCAGCTTCAGGTATTCCGTAGGCGTCATCCCGAATGTGGCTTTTGAGATTTCCGCTGTGAGTATGCTGTACTCCAGCTCTGTTCTCAGTCCCCGTTTCTTCCATTCATCCGTCAACTCGTCCCTTACAGCGATTCCCCGAACCCTTTTCTCTATCCAGTCATCGGAATATCCTTTTTGTTTGAATAATTCTTTCATGCGCTTCTGCGCAAGCTCCGGATTCTCAATTTCCTGCACCCTGTCATAGCCCACCTGAGCCAGCCATATCTTGAACGGTTCCGCGTTCCTCGATGGAATCGATTGGATTATCCTAAACAATGTTTTTACGCTGGCGCAGTCGGTTTCCCTGAGTTTTCCATCTTCTGCGGTAAATTTCAACCGGTGACAATTTGTCACCGCTTCGCTTCCCTCGTCCCTCAACCTCTGGCTTAACTTGTTCCAGTACTTTCTGGCTTTTTGATAATTCGTCTGTTCTGTCAATACTGCAACCACATCCACGACCGAGAAATGCCATTCCTCATTGAACCATATCCTTCGAATTTTCCTGTTCTGGAACACTACCAGGGATTTTTCGGGGTCCATTCAATCAACCTCAGACCCAACATATATGGGAAAGCATTTAAAGAATGTCGGGGGGTGGGCGAAAGTGTTTGTGGCTGTTGGAAACGGCTCCGAGGGCAACTACTGGTTCGACTACGCCGGCGCCGATACCAACCTCGACGGCATCAGCGACACCCCCTATGCCATCCCTGACGGTTCGAACGAAGATAGGCATCCTTTGATGAACCCATGACAATGAGCGGTTCTCCATCGGTAGATTTCCAACCCTGGCTTAACTGATGAAAACATACTAATAATCTATCCTGTTTCCAGGGTCGGTAGCATTTTTCAGTGTCGTCGATACTCCGTCGCAGGACGTGCTTTATGATTGCGAAGGACATCAAAGACAAATGGCTTTGATGATTCAGGCCTGCGACTAAAGCAGGTGTGAATTTCCAACCCTGGTTAACATAATGAAAACATACTAATAATGAAATCAGTTACTAGGATTGATTTTTTTTCTAACTTCGTAAAATATTCCGTCGCAGGCCGTTCTTTATGGCAGCAAAGAAAATCAAAGCCATCCTGCTTTGATGATTCAGGCCTGCGACTAAAGCAGGTGTGAATTTCCAACCCTGGTTAACATAATGAAAACATACTAATAATGAAATCAGTTATTAGGGTTGGTAATTCACATGGACTTCACGCCGACAAAAGAGCACCAGATGCTCAGGGCCACCGTCCGCAGCTTCGCGGAGAAGGAGATAAAGCCGATTGCCGCGGACATCGACAAGAACGGCGACGTGCCGAAGGAACTTCTGGACAAGATGGCGGGAATGAACCTGATGGGCATGACTGTGCCCAAGGAGTACGGCGGAGCAGGGTGCGACAAGATTTCCTACATGATCGCGCTCGAGGAGGTCGCAAGGGCTTGCGGGTCCACCGGCATTGTGATGGAGGCCCACAACTCGCTCGGGCTCGGGCACATATTCGAGAGGGGCAACGAGGAGCAGCGGAGGAAATGGGTGCCCGATATTGCCGCAGGCAAGAAGCTGGCAGCCTGGGCGCTTACCGAGGCGAACGCGGGCTCCGACTCGGGCGGCATGAGCACCCATGCCGAGCTGGATGGTGATGAATGGGTTCTCAACGGCACCAAGATTTTCATTACCAATCCTGCGATAGCATCCTATGTCACTGTCATGGCTGTTACCGACAAGTCCAAAGGCCCGAAGGGAATCAGCGCCTTCGTCGTCCCGACAGGCACTCCGGGCTACAGCCTGGGCACCAGCGAGGACAAGCTCGGGCTGAGGGGCTCCCACACCTCCGAACTCGTGTTCGAGAACTGCCGCATCCCGAAGGGCAACATCCTGGGTGAGCCGGGGACCGGTTTCACGGGCGCGATGAACATCCTGGACCGCGGCAGGGCAGCGGTCGGCGCGCTGGCAGTCGGCATCGCCCAGGGGGCGCTTGACGAGTCCGTGAAATATTCCAAGGAGAGGGAGCAGTTCGGCCGCCCGATCGCGAAATTCCAGGCAATACAGTGGATGCTGGCCGACATGGCGACCCGCATCGAGGCATCAAGATTGCTTGTTTACAGGGCTGCATGGATGGAAGATAAGGGAATGAGATTTTCCAAGGAAGCGTCGATGGCAAAGCTGTATGCCTCGGAAATGGCCACCCAGACCTGCCTCAATGCCATCCAGATACACGGCGGCTACGGATACACCAAGGATTACCCCGTGGAGCGAATGCTCAGGGACACGAAGCTCATGGAGATTGGCGAGGGCACAAGCCAGGTCCAGAGGATTGTGATTTCAAGGGCGATACTCGGCCGTTAAAACAACAGGTGCTCCACCAGTATCTTCATTCCAAGCATTATCAGAATGAGCCCGCCAAGCATCTCCATGCGTTTCCCGAACCTCTCCCCCAGCCTGCCTCCCAATGTACCCCCGGTTATTGCAAGTGCCAGCGACATGAGGCCGATGATGGCTGCCGGCACAATTATCCCCCCGTCGATGAGAGCGTAAGAAATTCCAACGACCAGCGCGTCGATGCTCGTGGCGACCGACAGCACGAGCAGGACCTTCAGGTTCCTGATGTCCAGATTGCTGAATTCCTGCCGGCTATCGAAACCCTCGAGCAGCATCTTGATGCCGATGGCCATCAGAAGCCCGAACGCTATCCAGTGGTCTATAGCCTGGATGTAACCGGCGAATGCGGTCCCGGTTCCCCAGCCGATGACGAACATGATCGCCTGGAACCCGCCGAATGCGACACCAAGCCGAACCGCGTCCCGCCTCCCGAACCCCGGCATTGCGATGCCGCATGACAGTGAAACAGCCAGGCAGTCCATCGCAAGGCCTATCGCCGTGAGAATGACAGTAAGATAATCCATCGGTTGGGAAAAAGCGCGGCGATATAATAATCCCACTGACATTATTTCAATGTCCGGCAAACCTCTTTTATACAGGTTTTCCATCTCCATTCACATAGGAAAGACAGCTCTTTCGGAGGTTGTTGAATGGCCAAATACAAGATCGCCTGGCTCCCTGGCGACGGAATCGGAAAAGAGGTAATGGACGCAGCCAAGATAGTCCTTGACAGGCTCGGGCTGGACGCCGAGTACATCCACGGCGACATAGGCTGGGACTGCTGGTGCAGGGAAGGGGACGCCTTCCCCCAGAGGACCATCGACCTGCTGAACTCGGTGGACGCCTCCATGTTCGGCGCCATCACATCAAAGCCGGTCAAGGAAGCCGAGAAGGAACTCATCCCGGAATTGCAGGGAAAGGGCCATGTGTACCGCTCGCCGATTGTCAGGATGCGCCAGCTGTTCGACCTGTACATCTGCCTGAGGCCGATAAAGGGCTACGATGGCAACCCGCTGAATTTCAAGGAGAATATAGACATAGTCGTGTTCAGGGAGAACACCGAGGACCTGTATGTCGGCGTGGAGTTCAACACCGTACCCCAGGAGCTCAGGGACACGCTTCTCAGGACATCGCCCAAGACATTTGCCCCGTTCAAGGACGTGCCCCTGGACCAGTATGCCATCTCCTGCAAGATAAACACCAGGAAAGGTTCTGAGAGGATAATCAGGGCGGCATTCGAGTTCGCAAAGAAGCACGGCCGGAAGAAGGTCACCGTGGTCCACAAGGCAAACGTTGTCAGGGCGACCGACGGGCTTTTCCTTGAGACAGCCAAAACAGTGGCCAAGGATTATCCGGATATACAGATGGACAATGCCAACATCGATGCGATGTGCATGTGGCTTCTCAAGAACCCTTTCAATTACGATGTCCTGGTGGCTCCCAACCTCTACGGCGACATTGTCTCGGACCTGTGCGCCCAGATGGTGGGGGGCCTCGGCTTCGGATGCTCGGGGAACATAGGCGACAACCTCGCTGTCTTCGAGCCAACGCATGGCAGCGCGCCCAAGCATGCCGGAAAATCCAAGGCCAACCCGATAGCCACCATCCTCGCAGCCAAGATGATGCTCGATTGGCTGGGAGAGAAGGATATGGCTGAGAGACTCGAGAAGGCGGTCGCCCAGGTAATCAAAGAAGGCAAGGTCCGGACTTATGACATGGGCGGAAGCTCGACCACGATTGACATGGCAAACGAGATTGCCGGGAAATTATGATGGGCTTCCAGTTCTGCGTTCTGGGCAGCGGAAGCAGCGGCAACTCCGTCGCATTCTGGGACAGCGAGACAGCATTCCTGGTGGATGCCGGCTTCTCCTGCAGGGAGACAGCGCGCCGGATGGGCCAGGCAGGCCTCGACCCGGAGAGCATTAGCACAATCCTCATCTCTCACGAGCATTCTGACCATATCGGGGGAGCAAGGGTCATCCAGAAGAAGTTCTCCCCCAGGATACTGACCACATTTCCGGTCAACAGATGGCTGGACGCGAAGTTCGGGATAGCCACCGAGCCGGAGCTGGAGCCGGACATCCCCTTCAAATTGGGTAATTTCACGGTCACGCCGTTCGAGGTGAGCCATGACGCGTCCCAGACAGTTGGGTTCACCATTGCCAAGGGCACCGCCAGGGTTGCGATGGCCACCGACCTCGGCCACATCACCCCCGGGCTGGAGCGTCACTTTGCAGGCGCCGATGCAATCATCCTTGAATCCAACCACGATGTTCAGATGCTCAAGGAAGGCCCGTATCCCGCGTTCCTGAAAAAGCGCATACTTGGAAAACAGGGCCATCTGTCGAATGTCCAGTCCTCCGAGATGCTGGTGAACATCGTGGGCGAGCGGACGAGGCATGTGACGCTCGCGCATCTGAGCCAGGAAAACAACAAGCCTGACATAGCCCGGGATGAGGCCGGCAAGGCACTCTCCTCGAGAAAGAACATCGAGATAGTGCCCGCGTCGCAATTTGATATTGGAAATATTATAAAAGTAAGGTGATAATATGAAAGGCGAAGATATGGTGGCGGAACTGATGAGGATTGCGGCAGTGACCGCTCCGAAGTCGATGGGTCTGGATTTCATCGAGGTAAAGATATGCACTCCTGACGAGATGGCTCTCATCGCGAATGAGATGCTGGCCCTCGGAAAGGAAAAGGGCACCCAGAATTGGGACCGCGACGCAAAGGGGATCGAGAAGGCCGGCGGACTGGTGCTGATAGGCCTATTGCCTCATAAAGGCGTGGGGCTGAACTGCGGGGCCTGCGGGTTCGCGACCTGCGCGGAATTCAATAATGCCAGCCATTCCGGGGAATTCTCAGGACCGAACTGCATGCTCAGGCTCATGGACCTGGGGATCGCGCTCGGCTCGGCAGCGAAAACAGCCCAGATGCACAACGTGGACAACCGCATAATGTACCGTGCCGGGGCGGCTGCCAGGCGGCTCGGGTTCATGAAGTCGAACGTGATAATGGGGATACCGCTGAGCGTTTCAACCAAGAACATATTCTTTGATAGGTGAATCTTCATTGAAGTTACAATTTAATGCTGAAATTGTTGGCACATTTAATCATGGAATCCAAAGAGCAAAGGCAATGATTGATATTCAACATCAAATAGAATCATTTCTAAGCGATGAATTTGATGTAGATGAATGGGCTGAGAATATTTTTAATAGCGATGTAATTAATAGAGTATTAGATAAGAAATTAAAGAAGATTATTAGTGAATTAAAAAAGCCAAGTCATAAAAGAGTGACAACAAATGATGAAAAGCAATTTAAAATAATAATGAAGCCATTTCTTTCCTTTTTTACGAATTTTGATACTATATTTGAAACTCCTCTTTATCCTGAAGCATTAATTGTATCAGTCACTGCTTTTGAAGTTTATCATAAACAAACTATTATCAATCTTATCTCCCAAAATGATTTTCTAATTAAATATTTTTCAGAAGAATTAACAAAAATTGATAAAACTAAAGGAAAACCTAAATATAAAAATATTAATGAGAAAGAACTTCCTGGGCATTTAATTGTTGACTTTTACCATAAATATTCGTTTGATGACATTCAGAAACAATATCAGCGCATTTTTGGAGGTGATTTTAAGTTGTTAAAAGATGATAATGAAATTAAAACTTTTAAAGAATATTTTTTAATACGAAATTTGGCCGTTCATAATAAGTGCCAGATAGATTCAGATTTCATTAACAGAACGAATAAAAAATTAACGATTGGTGAAAAATTCATTGTTAAAAAGGAGTTCGTTGATGAAGGAATCACGATTTTGGAAAAAATTGTGGACAATATTGAAATTGGAATAAAAAACACCGAGTTTTAACTATTGCATTGTATCTTGAGTTGACCAGGTTTTATGTCGATATAAACACCCCCCAGCCCTCACAGGCTGGGTTGCCCAAAGGATGAGAGCGGTAATCGCGTCACCAACCCGGTTCGCCCAACCGGGTCACAACCCCGCCCTCCAGATTCCCAAATGTTTCAATCCAGACGAGGCATGATTGCGTCAGCCCCCGATTCCAGCGGCTTATTTTCGTTGAAACCGATGTCCTATCTTCACGAGATTGTCCCCGACCTTCCCCAGATTTGTCCCGTCCAGCAAGACCATCTCCGCCCTCTCGATATCCGCCAGGTTGTGCCTCAGCACGGTGCCGATCTTCCTCTGCCCGAGGTCGTTGACATGGGAGCCGCCGCACAGGCTGTTGAACGCCGGCATCATGAGGAAACCTTCTCCCAGCACCGTATATTTTCTGTGGGCCTCTCTGAAGTTCCACTTCCCCCTGACCCAGCATCTCTCCGCAGCTCTTGTCTCCACGCCATCCACGAACGCAGCCTGGGGATGCACATGCCCCATCAGAACGGTCCTTGAGGCCATGACCTCATCCGAGGGCCAGCAATGGCCGTGCCACACTCCGTAGTCCCCCAGGACGAATCCCTTGTTGGAATGCAGCTTCACATCCTTGGGAAGGAATTCAGAGATGCCGCCGTCATGGTTGCCCGGCACAAGGTGTATCTCCTCCGCAATCTCGAAAAGAGCCTCCATCAGCCGGGGTATCTCCCTCTCCTCGAGGAAGCTGGACCTCGGAATGTTGTGCTTTAAATCTCCGGCAATTACCAGTGTCCTGGCCTTTGTCTTTCCAAGAAGCTTCAAAAGCCTGGCCTGAAGCTCCGGAGTCCTCCCGGGAATCTTTGCGCCTGCCAGGAACATCTCGTGCTCGATGCCGATGTGCAGGTCTGCGACGATGAGGGCTTTCTCTTCCTCGGCGAGAAGTGCTGGCTCGCCGTGAACCGGTGAAAGGGCCATGTCCCTGCCAAAGCGGAGAGAAATAAAAAACCATGCCCAAAAGCCTTATGAAACCTGCCTGATTACAGGTGAACATGGCTCAAGTCCTGATAATCATGGGCAGCAAGTCGGACCTTCCTGTCGGCCAGAAGGCCAAGGACACACTGATGGAGTTGGGGATATCCTGCGACATCAAGATTGCCTCGGCCCACCGCACTCCCAAGCTGGTGGCCGAGCTCGTGGAGAAATCCGACGCCAAGGTATTCATCGCCATCGCCGGGCTTTCCGCGGCGCTTCCCGGGGCGGTCGCAGCCCACACTGTGCGCCCGGTCATAGGGGTCCCGGTGAGCGGCAAGGTCAATCTCGATTCAGTTTTATCAGTTGTCCAGATGCCGCCCGGGATTCCGGTTGCGGCAGTTGGCCTTGACCGGGGAGAGAACGCGGGTCTCCTGGCTGCCCAGATAATCGGCGTGGCCGACCGTGAAGTCGAGAGGAAACTGCTTGAGCATCGGAAGGAACAGGAGAAGAAGGTCCATGAGGATTCATCCAGCCTGGAGGGGGCATGATGTTCGACCCCGAGAAGTTCTCCAAAGAGGCAATCGAGCTGATAAAACAACAGATATCGGATGGCAAAGCCATAATCGCCTGCTCCGGCGGCGTGGACAGCGTTGTCGCGACCGTGCTGGTCAGCAGGGCGATCGGCGACAGACTGCTCGCCGTCCATGTCGATACCGGCTTCATGCGGAAGAATGAATCGGCCGACGTCGTAAAAATGATGGGACGCATGAACATCAACCACAAGTTCGTCGATGCCAGCAAGGATTTCTATGCCGCTCTGAAGGGTGTCACCGAGCCCGAGAAGAAGCGCAAGATAATCGGCGAGAAGTTCATCAGGGTCTTTGAGAAAGAGGCAAAATCCATCGGAGCCAAATACCTGGTACAGGGGACGATAGCCCCTGACTGGATAGAGAGCGGCGGCGAGCTGCGGGACGTGATAAAGTCGCATCACAATGTCGGTGCCCTCCCCGAGAAGATGGACATGAAGCTGGTCGAGCCGCTCCGAGACCTCTACAAGGACGAAGTGAGAAAATTAGGCAGGCACCTGGGCATCGAGCTTGCCGAGCGCCAGCCGTTCCCCGGGCCGGGGCTGGCCATCAGGATCATCGGAGAAGCGAATGAGGAATCAGCCCATATTGTGAGAGAAGCCTGCGCCATCGTCGAGGAGGAGTTCGAGAAAGGCGCGAAAGCAGGGAAGATGGAACTGCCCTGGCAGTACTTCGCGGTACTGACACCCATAAAAACTGTAGGGGTTCACGGGGATGTCCGGGCCTACGGGTACACGGTGGCGGTGCGCGCTGTGCAGTCTCTTGATGGCATGAGCGCCGCATATTCCAAGATACCCCATGAGGTGCTGGAGAAGATATCGATTCGCATTACCAACACGATGAAGGACAAGGTGAATAGAGTCGTATACGATATTACCAACAAGCCACCAGCTACTATAGAATGGGAATAGCTGATTATATTAACGACAAACATAGTTATTGTTTGATTTTATAAAGTTTGTCGATACGGGCCAATCGGGGTCATAAAATGTTATGCCGATTGGTCCTAGTTTCAAACAATGTTGGGAAAATGTAATAAGAAAGTTTGAAACAACCTCCTGCCACTATTGAATGGGAATAGGGCCGGGATGGGCAGTGCCGCTGCCTGGGCTGGGTTGTGTGCCGATTTACACACCTCCCACGCGAGTTTTTCTTTTTGTGATATTTTCTGCGCTGGCTCACCCTACACAAAAAGAAAAATTCATCAATAGAAAAAATTCGGATGAGCCTACTCAAAAATCTATATGGTTGACTGGATGCCAAGGTGTGAAAATCGGGTTGAATGCCGGTTTAGACACCTCCCCGCCCTGACGGGCGTGGATTCCTAAGTATGAGCTTAATTGTCACCAGCCAGGTTCCGAAAACCTGGCCACAACCCCGGCCTCTAGGCTACATGAGATATAATTCGACCGAGGCATGATGGGTTACCTGGAACTGAATGCAGGGATGGTTGGCCGGTGCCGGGTGAAGCCCCGTCAGTATATCTCATCCTTCGCGTTGGACCGGTTCTTCCCCATTTTTCGCCTCGGGCTCCTTCGGCCCCCTGCGCCAGTTCGTCAAGTAGAAGAACACCGCGAATATTATTAACACCGAGATCAGCACATAATAGAAGTTGTTGGTCCTGCAGGTCGCGCAATCCTCCTCGGTGCAATTCTCCTGGGCAAGGGCCGATGCGGGCATGCCAACCAGCAACAGGCAGGTAACGGCTAGGATTGCGAAGGCGCGGTTCATGGGCCGTGCCATGGGGATGTGGGATATGAGGGTTTCGCCGAACTGTGATATAAATAATGAAAATACAAAACCCATAAATACACATACGCACATCTAAGGGCAGCGGGAACTCAAGGGGATGAAAGGTTTGAAGAGACAGGCGTTCGCAGTGTGGGTGTGCATGGTCATGATCGCTTCGGGATTCGTGATGGTCGACTGGACCGGTGACGGAGCCGAGGGGTATGAAGGTGTGGGCAACGGAAGGATGTACGCGGTCCACTCTCCTATATTTATAAGTGGGGATATGGACTTCTATAACCAGGCAATGGCAGAAGGCTGGCCGGGAAACGGCACATCTGCAAACCCCTACATCATCGAGGGCTATGATATTGACGGAACTGGCGAGTGGTTTTGCATATATATTTCGGGCACGACCGTTCATTTCATTATAAGAGACTGTTATCTGCATTCCATCGATGTAGGTCTTATTCTGGAAGTTGTTCAGAACGGCAACGTCCGCAATAATACCATTTCTAATAATGCGTATGGAATCTATTTATGGGATTCCAGCGGAAACACCATCGACAGAAACACAGTTTCTTCAAACACAGACTATGGCATCGTAATTGAAATGGCCAGCGACAACATAATCTATCACAATAATTTCATCAATAACACGTACCAGGCCTACGATGACGGCACCAACCAGTGGGACGACGGTTACCCCTCCGGCGGCAATTACTGGTCGGATTACGACGGTACTGACGGGAACAGTGATGGAATCGGCGACTGGCCGTATTACTTCGACGGAGGCCAGGACGACTACCCGCTGATGGCGCCGTGGGATGAGGAACCTGCGACCGGATCTCATTCGCCCATCCGTATCAACTCCAACGCCGACTTCACGCCCGCGAACGGGGTTTCTGGTGGTGATGGCTCGCAGGCGAACCCCTGGATAATCGAGGGCTGGGACATCGACGGGACCGGGTATGGGTATTGCATCTACATTGGGAACACGACTGATTACTTCGTGGTGAGAGATTGCTATCTGCATGATGCGAGCGGCTTTGTTTTCCCTCCCTTTTTCAATGACTCAGGTTTGATATTGCACAATGTTTCCAACGCATATATTCATGAGAACTTTGCAGCGCGTTGTGGCTATCATGGTATCTACTTGGACCATTCCACATCAAACGATATACATAGCAACAACGTTTCAAATAATTCCTGGTATGGCATAATGGTTGATTATCTCGGGGGAAACGAGGTTTATAACAACACCGTGTATTCCAATAACCTAGGCATTTCCATTTCCACCTCGGACTCAAATGATATTCATGATAACACTCTATTCAACAATAATAATGGCATAGACCTATACGAATCCAATTATAATATTCTTAGAAACAATAACGCCTTTAACAATTCTCATGGTTTCTATGTACATTACTCAGAATGGAACAGCCTTTCAAACAACACTGGGAATTTTAACACAAATGTGGGCATTTACCTAGTCGAGTCAGATAATAACCATCTCATAGGTAATGTGGCAATGAATAATTGGATTGGATGCTACATATTGTTCTCCAATGACAACATGATCCTCGAAAACATATTCTCTTCCAACAATGATGATGGTTTGACAATCGATGCATCATATGACAACAACATTGAGAATAATTGGATGACTTCCAATGCCAATCGCGGCATTTACCTATGGGGAGGAAGCTATAATAATTCAATAATATCAAACAACATCTCAAGTAATGGCTATGGAATGTACCTGACTACTAGCGGTAACAGGGTATACCATAATTCATTAATTACCAATGCTGTCCAGGCTTATGATGCATTGTCAAACCAGTGGGACGACGGCTACCCGTCCGGCGGCAACTATTGGTCCGATTACAACGGCACCGACTGGGACGGTGATGGAATCGGCGACTGGCCCTATTTCTTCACGGGGGGCCAGGACAACTACCCGCTGATGGAGCCGTGGAATCCTGCGTCGAGCGGCCCGGTCCAAAACATCGACACAGGCGAACGATTTGACACAATCCAGGCCGCCATAGACGACCAGGACACATATGACGACCATACGATCACGGTCGCCGCGGGAACATATTACGAGTGCTTGAATGTCTACAAAGCGTTGACAATCATCGGCGAGGACAGGGAACTGACAACCATCGACGGCAACGGCATGGGCAATGTCGTCACGCTCTGGGCGGCATCCGCCATCCGGGGCTTCACGATAAGGAACAGCGGAGATTTCCAGGCGGGTATTTGGCTCAGCGACGGCTGCAGGGTAGAGGATAATGTGATAACAGATAATTATTACGGCATCCAGTCTCCATCCAGCAATAACCTCATATTCAATAACCAGATATCAAACAACTTTTACGGCATATCCATAGAAGGCCCTGAGAAAGGATTCTATTTCCTCGCTTATAATATGCGTCTGACCTCCTTCGGCTACCTCAACAACGACCCGCTGCAGGGCGATTACGGGCTTGATTTCAGACAGGCTGTGGCGCACTGCATCGACAAGGAATACATTGTGAATACCCTGCTGAACGGGTGCGGCGTCGTGGGCCACGGCCCTGTCAGCCCAGTATATGGTGAGTGGTTCAACGGGAGCCTGCTCCAGTATGAATTCAACCTGTCATTGGCAAACGGAATCCTTGACGCCGCAGGTTGGCTGGACTATGACTCGGACGGATGGCGCGAGAGGCCCGATTGGCTGGAGATAGGGAGTTCGTTCAGCGGAGTAATCGAGATACTGACCCCCGACATGGCCTGGGACCCAGTGAGAGTGCATGCCGGCGAGATGATTGCGGAGAATCTGCGGCTCATCGGCATTAACGCGATAGCGGTCCCTCTGGAGTTCAATACTCTGGTCAACCGTTTTAACAGCCATAACTTCGACATGCTCATTCTGGGGTGGAAACTTGGTTCATTGCCCACGGATTTCCTGTATGAGCTCTTCCACAGCAACGGCACAACGAACGATCCTGGCTACAGGGGAACCGTGTTTGACATGCTCATCGACAATGCACGGGCGGCGAATGACACCGCGGTTGCTCAGCAATACGTGAGGGATTGCCAGTTCCATCTGGCAAACGACCTGCCATACGATGTGCTGTACTTCCGAAGCACGACAGGGAACAAGGTAATTGAAAACAGCGTCTCCTTCAATCAGAACGGAATCCGTCTCATCAGCTCAGCGGGCAACATGATATGCCGCAATAATATAATCAACAATGCCGTTCAGGCATATGACGAAACCGGTGCGAACCAATGGGACGACGGTTATCCGGGGATAATATCAGTCTATGGGGAAAATGTGACCCTAATCAAATCCGAGGTGTATGATTACCAGCCTGACCAGGAGGCACCACAGGATTTCATACAGTCTGGAACCCTTGAGGAATGGCTCACTGTGCTGGCAAATGCCAATTACTCATATCTCGTCGATGCTGAGTCCCTGCAAACCTTGGATGTGTCCATCGCGGGACATGGCGATTCGCCTGACCTGGACCTTGCGATTTTCATGGACGGGCTGAACGGCCAGCCGTTCGACGGCATTGCCCAGTGGGAGGAAATAATCACACAGGCGGACATGCAATTCGATTGCTACCTGTGCTCCTGGGGCACCTCGTCCTGGTGCTACTGCGCGGACGCGGACTCTCTTGAGGGAATCAGGATATTCAACCCTCCGGACGGAAGATACATAATCAAGGTGCTGGGATTCACCGTCATCGATGGGCTGGGGCATTTCGACCTGTCCGTTGTAACCGGTTTCATTCAGAGTGCCTCCCTGGACAATGAAAATATCGTTCCTGGCAGCCTGTCCCTCGAAATGAGCGAGCTTCAGAGCCTTTCTGCCTACAGGATAGACTACCTAGATCAGAACCCGGTTTACGTAATGGACGGATTCGAGTTCGCCCCGTGGGGGTTCTACTTGCCGGATTCGCCGATATATGGGTCTCTGTGCCTAAGCTTCTACGATGACATGGGAACCCCTGAATATCAATCCGATGACTGGTGGGGTTCATTTGATAGCGTGGATTTTGTAGAGGGAACTGATTATTTCATTGATTATGGCACTGGTGAAGTCACGATCCTTGCATGCGACGGATGGAGCGGCGGTTTCATCTTTGCGAATTACTCATATGTTGGTTCAATACCGGTCCCTCCTGGCAACTATGTCCTGGATTGCGATTCGGGAGAAATCCTCTTTGACACGCGCCTTTCCCCTTCCGTCATCAGCTTGACCGCGGACTACGATTACACCAATATCGGCTATGGCAATTACTGGAGCGATTACAACGGCACCGATTTCCTCTCCGGGCCCGGACAGGACGAACCCGGCTCCGACGGAGTCGGCGACTGGCCGTACTACTTTGCTTGGAACCATGACAACTATCCGATGATGGTGCCACTTACCTTCGCACCAAAGATCTGGGTGGACCCTGCCCAGCTAAATGCGACGGCCATTACAGGCCAGGCAACGCAAGTGCCCCTGACAATCGGCAACAGCGGGACCGGAGACCTGACATATTCCGTCATGTACGGCTCATTGACGTCCAGAGGTTCCACAGACCCGCTTCCGCCAGACCCGACCGGTTTCAGCGCGCTTCACGATTTAACCTCAAATTTCTGGATCGACGGCGGCAACGACGCGTTCGACGGATATGCCTGCGTAGATGTCACAGTGGGCGGCGTCCAGCAGACCGGACTTGACATAACGACTGGCAGCCGCGAGTACACGACAAACGGTTACACATACAGGATAATCAGCGACTGGGCCGAGAACCACATCCTCAGATACCGCATAGAACCGGTGACGCCCGGAGCCAGGGACGACATCACTGTCCGGCTGTATGGCAACCTGGGCTCGGACAGCGGCACCCAAGCATGGCCCCAGACCTTCAACCACTGCGGATTTGACATTGATTACCTTGTGACGAACGACGATGGCCTGGACGGTCTCTTCGGCGACCCGCAGGTCACGCATTTCATGATACCCTCAGACCCAAATGACCTCGCTTCGGTGAACTATAGCATTTTCTGGGATAACCCAGACATTCGGGCGGTGGATGTTTCTCTGCCAATGACAATCTATGTCACGGCATCGTACCACCCGCACGCCGACATAGTCGGCTGGGTGAAGAACGACATGATGACTGTCTCGGCCAATGTATCTGCAACACCCCAGAATGGAACAATTACGATGGGGAGCCAGGCAAATCTGAATATCACATTCGATGCGACAGGCCTCAACCCGGGCGTGTATACAGGAACCATTTACATAACTCACAACGCCCCCAATCAAAGCGCGGTCGCCGTACCCTTTATCTTTACAGTGCTGGCTGACGAACATGATATCCGGGTAATTGATATGGTATCCCAGGAAATCGGATTCACGAACTCGTCCGTCTTCGTGGGAGCTTCGGTTATCAACCAGGGCTTGAGCAATGAGACCGACATCGAGGTCCGGCTGCTGGCTAACGGCCTCATCGTGGACAGTTACATCATTCCTCTGCTCATCCTCGGGGAATATTTCAATCTCACTTTGAATTGGACACCTTTAGCCAACGGGCCATATCTGCTTGAAGTGTTCGCGGTGCCGGTCGCATCGGAGACATCGGTTTGGAACAACATGATGTCCAAACAAATCAATATATTCGACATCATGGCAACTCCCTGGTTCGACGGCTTCGAGGGCGGCTGGGGCCAATGGACGAGCGAGATAATTACCCCCAGCAGCATGTTGCCGACCGAATGGGAGATAGGCGACCCTATGGGCGCAGGCCCCGGTTCGGCCTACAGCGGCACGCAATGCGCCGGTACCAACATCGACGATTTCTATTACCCGGATAACGGCGACATCACGCTTATGACTCCATGGGTTGAGCTCGGAACAGGTCCTCAAATATTGAATTTCCAGACCTGGTACAACATGTGGTACGGATGGTGCAACGGCGGCCCGGACGGGGGGTTCGTGGAGATCAACGATGGAACCGGATGGACGCAGATTAATCCCGTGATCGGCTATCCGGACTGGGGGAGGTTCGGCGGTTACAATACAGGCGGCTTCTCCGGCGACAGCGATGATTGGGAGTTCTACGAATTCGACCTGTCCGCATATGCCGGCCAGGTAGTTCAGGTTAGATTCCACTTTGCCACGGAGAGCTGCCGGTGGCTGTGGGGCTGGTACCTGGACGACGTTTACATGGGCAGCCCACCGCTGTATAGATGCGAGCTTGACCCGGAGCTGCAGTACGATTATGGCATCCCGGGAGGCGGGGCCAATTACCTGCTCACTGTGAAAAACACCGGTGCCAACAATGACACCTACGACCTAGGATATGCCAACAATAACTTGCCATGGCCAGTTACATTCTACGACACCATGTGGAACCCGATAACTTCAATTTTTACGTTTGCGGGGAACAGCAGCAATTTCATCGTGCAGGTCAATATCCCCGGCGGATCGATGCCTGGCGATTACGACCTCACCGATATATACGTCACATCGCAGTCAGACGGTTCAGTGTGGGACTTTGCTCAGGTTCAGACACAGGTTCCTTACGTCACCGACTGGTTTGACGACTTCGAGTCTGGCCAAGGCCTCTGGACCACCGAGGTGTTCCAGCAGGGCAACCCCCAGACCCACTGGGAGATAGGCGACCCTATGGGCACCGGCCCCGGTTCGGCCTACAGCGGCACCCAATGCGCCGGAACGAACATCGACGACTGGTACTATCCATTTGACGCTGACATGACTCTGAACTCGCCGTTTGTGCAGCTGGGTTCCGGCGTCCAGATACTGAATTTCCAGACCTGGTACGACATGTGGTATTCTCCATGGTGCGGCCCCCGTGACGGCGGGTTCGTGGAGATAAACGACGGCATGGGTTGGACCCAGATATATCCAAACGGCGGGTACCCCGCCACCAACGGGGACTTCGGCGGATATAATACGGACGGCTTCTCCGGCACCAGCTCCGGCTGGGAGTATTACGAGTTCGACCTGTCCGCTTACGCCGACCAGGTGGTCCAAATCAGGTTCCACTTCGGCACCACGAGCTGCAGGTGGATGTGGGGCTGGTATCTGGACGATGTCTTCATCGGCTCACCGCCCTCTTACAGGTGCGAGTTGAATCCCGAATTCCAGGACGGTCTCAGTTTCCCCGGCGGAAGCGCTGTTTATCTGCTCACTCTGAGCAACATCGGCTTGAACAATGACACCTATGACCTCTTGTATTGGAACAACAATCAGCCATGGTCGGTCACATTCTATGATACCCTGTGGATACCCATAATCTCCCTATCTGTGCCCGCATGGACCGACAGGAATTTCATCGTGGAGGTCAACATCCCCTGGAGCGCGATGCCGGGCGAATATGACATAACCGACATTTATGCTGTTTCGCAGGGTGACCCGGCCGCGTGGAGCACTGCCCAAGTTCAGACCACGGTGCCATATTCTGTGAACTGGTATGACGGATTCGAGGACGGTTGGGGTATGTGGACGACCGAGGTCATCCAGCAAAGTGCCTGGGGTCCGACGAATTGGGAGATAGGCGACCCGCAGGGCACCGGCCCCGGCACTGCCCATTGGGGGAACCAGTGCGCAGGTACCAACATCAACGATGTTTACTATACCTTTGGCGCGGACATCACAATGGTCAGTCCGTATGTGCAACTCGGACCAGGCGCACAGATTCTTTCTTTCTACACCTGGTACAACATTAGGTACGGATGTATCGCCCGCGACGGCGGCTTCGTGGAGATAAACAACGGCGGCGGTTGGACACAGATATGGCCCAACGGCGGTTATCCAGCAAATGGAAGTATGGGCGGGTACTGGACCGACGGCTTCTCAGGAGACAGCAACGGCTGGCAGTACTACGAGTTCGACCTTTCTGCATACGCCGGTCAGATTGTTCAGGTTCGCTTCCATTTCGCTGAATCGCAATTTTGTAACAATTACTGGGGCTGGTACGTGGACGACGTGTACATGGGCGGCCCCCACAATTTCGTGTCAGGTTGCAGCCTTGACCCCGAGTTTCAATCCGGCACAGGCTTCCCAGGGTCAACATCGGATTACATAATCACACTGACCAACACCGGCAACGGGACCGATACTTACGACCTTGCATATTGGAACAACAATCAGCCCTGGCCCGTGGAGTTCTATCAATTGAACGCCGCACCGGTCTTCGTGAATCCCAGCTTCGAGACAGGCGACTTCACTGGATGGATAGCACAGGACATGGCGATTCCATTCAATCCGTTACAGGTTGGCGCTAACTGGCCCCCCACCGACGGCAGCTTCGCCGCATACAACGGCTTCGACGGAGGCGGCCCTGACACTATCCTCCTGGCGCAGGACGTATACCTGCCTGCAAACGCCAATCAGCTGGCCTTTGATTACAGGGCCTGGTGGAATAATGGCGGAACGCAAGATCGTGTCTTCACAGTGGAGATTGAACCGTTTGGAGGAGGCGCGCCCATGCAAAGCGAAGCAATACTTGTGGCGCAAGCCGGCACCTTCAATGGAGACACCGGAGACCTTCAGGGTTCGGTAGATGTCAGTTCGTTCGCCGGAATGTGGGTACGCATCAGCTTCGAGTGGTTCATTCCTGAAGTGTTCACAGGGCCGGCCGGCTTCCAGCTGGACAACATCCGTGTGTACGAAACTCTGGGCGCGCCCATCACATCCATCGGACCTTTGGCGCCAGGAAGCAGCGCGGAGTTCATCGCACGGGTGAACATACCGGCTGGGGCATTGCCAGGCGATTTTGATGTGGCGAACATCACGTCCATATCCAGGAACGACCCGATGGTGAGAGGAAACGCGCAGATACGAACCGAAATCCCGCCGTATAGCGTCGAGCTTGCCCCTGAATCGCAGTCGACCTATGGCACGATTGGCTCGGATGTGGTATACACGCTTACCCTGACCAACACCGGACCGGAGGACATTTACGACCTGTGGTCTGCCAACAATACATGGCCGGTGGAATTCTTTGACCTTGGTTGGAGCCCGATATGGACGTTGGGGCCGGTTCCAGGCGGAGACAGCTTGGACTTCTACGCGGTTGTGCATATACCTGCGGGGGCAATGCCTGGGGAATTCGACATCGCGGACATCTATGCCCTCTCCTGGAATGATTGGACTGTCTGGGACATGGCGCAGGTGCGGACCCAGGTGCTTTTTGCTAGCCCGTGGTACGACGGATTCGAGGACGGTTGGGGCGTATGGACCACCGAGGTCATCCAGCAAAGTGTCTGGGGTCCGACGAATTGGGAGATAGGCGATCCAAGCGGCGCCGGGCCTGGAACGGCCTTGAATGGGACAAACTGCGCCGGCACCAACATCGACGATGTTTACTATACCTATGGTGCGGACATCACCATGGTCAGTCCGTACGTTCAACTTGGGCCAGGCACACAGATTCTTTCTTTCTACACCTGGTACAACATAAGGTATGGATGCAACGCCCGTGACGGAGGCTTCGTGGAGATAAACAACGGCGGCGGCTGGACACAGATATGGCCCAATGGCGGTTATCCAGCTAGTGGAAGCATGGGCGGGTACTGGACCGACGGCTTCTCGGGAGACAGCAACGGCTGGCAGTACTACGAGTTCGACCTTTCTGCATACGCCGGTCAGATCGTTCAGGTTCGCTTCCATTTCGCGGAATCGCAATACTGCAACAATTACTGGGGCTGGTACGTGGACGATGTCAGCATCACTTCGGATATTGAACCCCCGGTGCATTCCAACGAGTATCCCGCCGACGGCTCCCGCATCAACGACCCAAGCCCGACGATATCGGTAGAGGTTACTGACAACATCCAGGTGGACCTGAGCACCGTCAAATTATATCTTAATGGCTTCAATGTGTTCTCGGACAAGACCCCGATACCCGGCGGTTACCGGGTTTCCTACGACCACGAGGGTATGTTCTCGGATGGCCAGGTCGTGACCTGCAGGATCGTCGCCCGCGACATCAATGGCAACCTCCTGGATTGGACCTGGACATTCACGGTGGACCTGAGCAATCCGTTCGTTGTTTCTGTCTCCCCGCCGGATGGCTCGGAAGGCGTCAGCCTCACCTCGACAATCGAGGTGGAGTTCAGCGAGCCCATGGACCAGTTGTCGGCCCAAAGCGCGTTCAGCATATTCCCGCCGACCTCCGGGAGCTTCGCATGGAACGGGACCACGATGATTTTCATTCCGGATTCCCCGCTGCTCTTCAACACGGTCTATTTCGTGAGCGTGGGTTCATGGGCAATGGACCTTGCAGGGAATGGCATGGACGATTATTACTGGAGCTTCAACACCGGCGATTCAATGCCTCCGGAACATTTCAACGAAAGCCCGCCGATAGACGGATTCACAACGACACTGGACCCGGTAATATCGGTTCATGTCACGGATCTGATTGGTGTGGACCCTGGAACAATCAGGCTATATGTGCAGGGCTTCAGGGTGGATTGCGCCATGGCTCCGATACCCGGCGGATACAATGTCTCCTACTGGCACGAATCCGGATTCTCCCCGGGCGATACTGTCACTTGCAGGATAGTAGCCCGAGACATCTACGGGAACCTGCTGGACTTCACCTGGGAGTTCACAATCACGAATATTTCCCCTGAACTCGAGATAACCAAAACAGCCCCGGCGACATCTTACCAGGGAGATCTTATCACTTACACAATCTCAATTCAAAACCTCGGCACCGACACGGCCTATGATGTCTGGATAAGCGAAATATATCCGTTCGGAACCTCTTTCATCAGTGCAATACCGATTCCGGTTGTCGGTAACAATATCTGGTACATCGGAAATATCCCCCCGGGCGGTTCCGTAACAATAACCATCCTCATGGCAGTGAATCTGATGAACGGAAACCTCGCAAACGCTGCCTGTGTCGATTACTCGGATGCGCTTGGAAATCCGCATCCGACCGAATGGGCATGGGCCAATACAACTGTCATTGTCACATACTTCGAAATCCCGCTCCACGCCGGTTGGAACCTCGTTTCCATCCCCCTGGTCCAGACCAATACCTCGATACTCAGCGTTCTTTCGTCCATCGCAGGCCAATGGAGCGTTGTCAAATATTATGACACAACCGACGCCGCGGACCACTGGAAGACCTACCGCCCCGGAAGTTCTGCCAACGACCTCTGGAACATCGACCACACGATGGGATTCTGGATATTCGCGAACGTCAACACAATCCTGACTGTCTATGGCGAGATCCCGACCGACACCCAGATAATTCTGAGAGCCGGCTGGAACCTTGTGGGCTACCCGACCCTTAACACCACCACGACCCTGGCCAACGCCCTCTTCGGGACCGGGTATCTGTCTGCTGAAGGCTATTGCCCGGTTTCCCCCTACATAATGGCACTGGACAATTCGTACATAATGCAGCCCGGGGAAGGGTACTGGGTCTATGTGCCGGCGGATGCGGTGTGGAATATAGCGAATTATGTTCCGCCGCAGGACAGCATCGACAGCCTGGCTGACAGTGACGTAACCAAGGGCCATGGCATCACGCACCCTGCAGAAGCCGGCCAGTACACCGTTCCATGCGAGGCGGACGACATCATCGTCGAGCCAATCACCATCAACATGCCGGACTACACCCGCGCGTCTTCGGGCTGGTCGTCCGTGCTCGCAATGGTGATGCTGCTGGCGCTGGTGTGCGTGGTTGCGGGAAGGCGCCGGAAGGACTGAGTCCGAGCCTCCAGGGAGAATACTTTGGATAGCGTCAGCCAGAGCATTTCAAAGCCTGCCTTCGGTACGAAATGAATAGTAAACTACCAGCCCTTGAAAGGGCTGGCGTTTGTGCCGGGCTGAAAGTTTACCATATGGGGGTTGCATGCCTGAATATCGAAGCTGGAAGGCTTCGATTTGCTTTGCTTCTATGAATACGGCATGCAACGGCATTTCACGTTTACTGCCCAACGCTTTCATCCAGGCCATCAATGGCCTGGCGTTCAGCTATGTGAGGCAGTAAATAATTAGAGTACCGAAGGTGGGAACGAGAATGTTTTCTTTATCATTTGAAATAAAACATTCGAGTGAAACCGAGTCACGTATTTGAATTTGTGAGAGCGGAGTGACTCGGTTGAATATTTGGCTTCACCAGAATCATTAGAAAGCAATAGCCAAATATACACCTTCGGCACCACGTTGAAAACATTGCAAGCTCTTGCACAGCGAAGGTGGGACTTTTCACTTCACTGATACAGTAAATAACAATAGTGAAAAGTTCACCTTCGGTACGAATTGAAAAGTAAATAATTAAAGTACCGAAGGTGGAATTTTCAACTTCACTGGTAGCAATGTCCAAACAATAGTTGAAAATACACCTTCGGCACAATCTGCGATATAATCAGTACATATTTTAATCTCTAGCACAGCGAAGGTGGGATATTCGGCTTCACTCCCATCAACATCTATGCAATAGCCGAATATTCACCTTCGGCACGAATTAATTATAAAATAATTGAGTGCCGAAGGTGGGATATGATCCCACGACCTCCGGATATCTCAGGTAAGACATCCGAGCGTCCAGTAATCCGTATGAGTCCGGCGCTCCACCAGGCTGAGCTACTTCGGCATCTTGTTTGCGAATGAATACACTGCTATCGTACTCCCGAAGACAAGCCCGGATTTATTTTATTGCATATTGTCGAGGCCCGGCCGAATCGCCGAGCGATTCGACCAGGGCACCAGGCTGANNGGCTGAGCTACTTCGGCATTTTGTTTGCGAATGAATGCACTGCTATCGTACTCCCGAAGACAAGCCTGAATTTATTTTATTGCATATTGTCGAGGCCCGGCCGAATCGCCGAGCGATTCGTCCAGGGCACCAGGCTGAGCTACTTC
>DAJR01000015.1 GCA_002496385.1 Methanomassiliicoccales archaeon UBA147
TTCTCCTACAACATTGATGTCTCTGCGGTCAAGCAGGACGGCATCGAGACCGCCAAACTGCTCAACGACCTCATTTCCACATTCCTCACGATATTCGGCAGTTTCGCGATAATCGCCGGGGTCATACTCATCATCAACATATTCACGATGCTGGCCGAGGAAAGAAAGTCCGAATTGGGAATGGCCAGGGCGGTCGGCATGAAGCGGCGCCACCTCATGCAGTCATTCCTGTTCGAGGGCCTTACATATGGAGTGATAGCCAGCGCGCTAGGGACGTTGCTGGGGGTCGGAGTCGGGGTGATGCTGATATATATGGTCAACAACTTCATCGATTTCATCGATGTGCAACTGCCCATCCATTTCCAGATGTTCAGTCTGGTGAGCGCGTTCTCGCTCGGATTCATCATAACATTCGGCACCATCCTTCTGACAAGCTGGAAGATAAGCAAGCTGAACATCATACGGGCCATTAGGGGAATCGAGGAACCTATCGGAGCCAGGAAGAATCTGCTCATGCCGCTGTTCGGCGGCATGCTCCTCGCAGCAGCCGCTGTCATTTATTTCCAGTATCCGGACGAGCTAGTGGTGAAACTCATCGCCCCATCCGGTATCATAGCCGGCGCCGCGATGCTGCTATGGAGATGGATCGGCAACCGGGCTGCAATCACATCGGCAAGCCTCGGGGTTTTCATTTACACATACTATGCGATACACACATATTTCGGGGATATGGACAATGAGAACATGGACATCCTTTTCGTATTCTCGGGTGTGCTCATAGTCCTCAGCATAGTCCTGCTCATCATGTACAATTCAGGGCCTGTCATAAGGGCGATAACCGGAACTGTCGGCAGGGTGAAGGTGTGGAGACCCACTGTGTTGACCGCGGTATCCTACCCGCTCACGAAGAAATTCAGGACCGGGATGAGCGTCGGCATGTTCGCGCTGGTCGTGTACATGATAGTGATGCTGTCCGTATTCTCCAACATGTTCGTGATAGACGTGGATGAAGAAACCCTGAAACAGGGCGGCGGCTTCGAGATTATCGCCGACGTCCAGTATCAGGTGCCGGATCTTGCAAATGCCGTCGACCCCCTCACTGACACAGTCATCACATCCCAGGCATTGGCCAGTAATGTGTCGTCCTACACGAACATCATGTGGACCTACAGCCCGAAATTGAACAACACCGACGCGACAGCCTCGGCGATGGACCTTGGCGAGTTCGAGGATATGCTCGGAGGCGCCCAGATACTTGGCATTGACGGGACGTTCTACACCGGCTCGAGTTTCGCCTTCAGCAACACGATGGATGAATTTGCAACCGACCAGGAGGTGTGGGCATCGGTCACCGCCCCGGGTTCGCGTGACGTTGTCATCAGTTACATCTACTCGATGCTGCTGGGAATCGAACCCGGAAGCCGCATAACCCTTGACAACCTGCTCGGGGTCACCAGCCAGGAGTTCAGGGTCGTGGGCACGCTGGACAACTCGCTGAACCAGATAATGGGAGTATTCATGTCCAAGGAGAACCTGGCCCAGACATTCCAGTTTCCGATGATGCCGTCGGAGCTGAACAAAAATGTGTTCATGTTCAACCTGAATGACGGATATGACGCTGAAGCCACTGCGAAGGCGCTTGAGAAGGATTTTGCCGCGGTCGGGATGAACAGCATCATAATCAGGGAGGTGGCGGAGATCACCCTTGAGACTACCTCCTCCATATTTGTGCTGTTCGAGCTATACTTGGATATGGGACTGGTCGTGGGAGTCGCCGGGCTTGGCATCATTACCATCCGCTCCGTTGTCGAGAGGACGCCCGAGATAGGCATCCTGAGGTCCATCGGCTTCAAGCGCAAGAATGTGCGGAACGCCTTCCTCATCGAGATACTCTTCGTTGCGACGATGGGAGTGATAATCGGAGTCGTCACCGGCGTCATGATATCCTACGAGATATACAACACGATGGTGAGTGGCTTCGGAGGCGACATCGAGTTCGTCATCCCCTGGTTCAAGATCGCCTATGTCACCGCGATTGCCTATCTGGCGACGATAATCTGCACTATCATCCCGGCGCAAAACGCCTCGCGGGTGTCGCCGGCTGAAGCGCTTCATTATGTGGGGTGAGGCTCACTCCATCATCCGCTTGAAAAGCGCCGAGCAGGCCAGCACCAGTGCCACCAGGAATCCGACCAGCACAGCCAGGTCCATGGGGGCGCCGGATAGGTCGCCGGTCACCATCAGGCCCCGGAGAAGGTCCACGCCGTAAGTCAGGGGATTGATCCTTGCGAACCACTGGAGGTACCAGGGCATCCATGTCACCGGGTAAAGCGCGCTGCTGGTGAAGAACAGCGGAAGCGTCAGAAGCTGGCCGAATCCCATCACGCGCTCGCGGGTGCGGAATATCGTTGCGAATAGTATAGATATGCCGGCAGCAACAGCAGATATGAGTATCACGACCGGGATGGTCAGCAGTATGTAGAGAGGATTGTTGTAAAGGGTTATGTCCACAATTCCGAGGCTGAGGATAAGGATCAGGGTTATCACGACAGCGGCCTGCGCCATCGCCCTTACGCTCGCCGAGAAGCATTTTCCCAGAACGAGCGAGACCCTTGATGCTGGGGCCACAAGCAATTTCGCAAGGTTGCCCGAGTCCCTGTCCCATACGAGCATTATGCCGAAGAATATCGCCACGAACAGGACGGCCTGCGCCAGAACGCCGGGTGCCACGAATGTGAGGTAGGATACGTCCCCCGTGGGGATGACATTCCGTTGGCTCATTATCGTTCCGAACACCAGGAGCCATACAATCGGCTGGGCAGACCTCACAGCAATGTCCGTGTAATCGTGCCTGAGACGCCTCGCTTCAAGTTCCACAATGGTAAGGATATTGAAAATCTCCCGCCTGAGCCTTGAGAATCCCATCAGGCCATCCTCCTTGCCAATTTGCGGGTTTTCTTGACGTTCGACCACTGGTCCATCTCGTCTATCCTTGTTCCCACATGCTTCACGAAGGCGTCCTCCAGGGTCACTTCCTTTATCCGGGCTGAGAGCACCTCGCAGCCGGACGATGCTACCATGGCCACATAGCCAGGCAGTTCGTGGGCGCAATTTGCCGAGGGGATGGTGATCATCCCGTTCTCGGACTTCGCCCCGGGGATTTCCGGCGGCTTCCCGCGCACCTCCAGGACTATCGAGCCGGTCCCTGCCGATGCCTTCAGCTCGGAGGGGGTGCCTATTACCGCGATCTTGCCGATGCTCATTATCGCAATCATGTCGCAGAGCTGGTCCGCCTCCTCCATGTAATGGGTGGTTATGATCACGGTCATCCTCGTCCGGTCCTTCAATTCCCTGATGGAGGCCCATACCTGTTTCCTTGCGACTGGGTCCAGCCCGATGGTCGGTTCGTCGAGTATCAGGACCTTGGGGTCATGCACCATTGCCTGGCCTATCTCCAGCTTGCGTATCATCCCACCGGAGTAGGTCTTGACTATCCTGTCCCTGGCCTCCCACAGGCCAAGCTGCTTCAGGATGTTCTCGCACATCTCCCTGGCCTGCTTTCCCCGGTGCCCATACAGCTTTGCGGATATCAGCAGGTTCTCATACCCGGTAAGTGCCGCGTCGGATGAAACGTCCTGGGGGACATAGCCGATGCAGTTCCTGATGTCGTAATCCCTGCGCGGGCGCTCGTGACCTAGCACCGAGACGCTGCCCCCGGTCATGCTCAGGAGTGTGACTATTACCTTGATAATCGTGGTCTTGCCGGCGCCGTTCGGACCCAGAAGTCCGAAAACAATGCCTTCGTCCACATCGAACGAGACTGAATCAACCGCCTTGACTGATTTGTTGTAGACCTTGGTGAGTTCCCGTATCTCTATGGCTTTCACGGGCCCACCAGCCGCATGGGGCATAATAACAATTTCGCACCATTTATGCCATGCGGAGCTTCTCCATCCTGGCAATCTTCCTCTGGATGGCCCTGTCTGTGCCGATGTCGTGGCGCATGAAGACATGGCCCTTCACATGCCGTAAGGCTTTCTCCGCTTTTTCCTCGGCCTCATGGATCGAAGCCCCGATTCCCACGATGCCGAGCGCCCTGGAGGTGCCCGTGAAAATTCCTTCCGGCCTCCGGTCCACCGCGGCGTAGAACAGCCTGGAGCCTGTCCCCGCGATGGCCTTCTCATCGACCTGAAGCGGATGCCCGGCCTCGGATTTCACGCCGTAACCAATTGGGACAACATACTTGCAGACAGTAGCCCTTTTTGAATACCTGGCCATGCTCTCTTTCAGATTGCCGTTCATCACGGCGGAGAACATATCCAGCAAACTCGATTCCAGAAGGGGGATGATATTCATCGTCTCCGGGTCCCCGAACCTGGCATTGTACTCGACAAGCTTCACCCCATTCTTCGTGGCGATGAAACCGCCGTACATCACGCCCCTGTACGGCTGGCCGCATTCCTTTTCCAATGCGGCGCAGACCTTCCCGGTGATTTCCATGGCCGCGTCATAATCCTCCTGGCCGAGGAAGGGCAGCAGGTGGTTTGAATCGGAATACGAGCCCATGCCCCCGGTGTTGGGGCCGACATCTCCCTCGAACGCCCGCTTATGGTCCTGGGCCAGGGGCGAGCCCACGACAGTTTTGCCGTCCGTGAGGCATTGCAGGCTGAACTCCTCCCCGATGAACTTCTCCTCGACGACCACGGCGCCGCTCTTTTTGATGCAGGAGGCCGCGAATTCCGCGCCCTCATCGATCGTAGCCAGGTGCTCCCCCGAAAGCCTGACGCCCTTTCCACCTGCAAGGCCCTCGTCCTTGACCACATAATCGCCAAGTTCGGCAATGAATTCCCGCAATCCATCGGGAGAAGTGAATACCCTGAATTCCGGATTGCCAGTGATTTTATACTTCTCCAGAAGGCCGCGCGTGAAGGACTTGCTGGTCTCCAGCCGGGCGCAGGACCTGGTCGGCCCCACCGAGGGTATGCCCGCGGAGGCCAGGGCATCGACTATACCTTTTTCCAGGGGGGCCTCGGGGCCGATCACGGCCATCCCTATCCGCATTTTGCGAGCCCAATCAACGATGGCGGGGACTTCGGTCTCCGATATCTGCAAAACTTCCTTGGAAAGCCTGGCAAGGCCGGGGTTCATGTTCTTCATTACCGTGAAAAGCTCGGCTCCGTCTTGAACAAGTTTTTCTGCGAGGCAGTGTTCGCGCGCTCCACCGCCGACCATAAGAACCTTCATTTTTCCACGAAGGGTGATTGGCTAGATGGGTAAAATGATTTTGCGTTGCGGTGGGAATGAGTGCTCCCCAAGCTAAAGCATGGGGTATCCTCTAGCTGTTTTCATCCTGAATGACATGAATTTGAATAGATGAACTGGTCATTCAGGTTGATTCAAAATGCTTGGAGCATGAAAATATCGGGGGGAGCACTTTAATTGAACAAGTCCTCGCAGCAAAACTGCCAGAAAGCGCCCGTATCCGCAGACTTAAAAGTCGCGGTATGTGGGCGAGGACATGTTCAATCATGTTGAATGCGGTATCGGGCTTTTCCGGGCAAAGCATTCGACGATGGTGCGACAGCATTCTGATGGGAAATCGAGCGCCATATGGCTCGCGGCAATCACACTGCAATCGGTGAATGCGGCTAATAGCAGAGTTCCAAATGTTCGCAGGCTTTGGATATCGATAAAAGCATTCGCCATGAATCGGCAAGCACTTTACAATAGGATTCATGAAATTTCCGTAATCGGCATTTTCTAAACGATGAGATTACGGAGGCAGTGTTCGCGGGCTCCGCCGCCGACCAAAAGGACTTTCATGATGTCGGATGGGAATTCGTTACAGCTTATATTAGGTTTCGCAGGGCTGGGGGCAGGATTCTATCCCAACTTATATTCTTTATTGCCTCGCGTAGCTGAACTCAAACTCTTTTAAGGATTGATGGTTTACAAAAACAGCAAATGGTTGATGTGAATTATTGTGTAGAGGGGCTAGGGTCTTTGCTTGCAAAATGGGATAAAGGGGCTAGGGTTTGCTGGCTGTCGTGAACAGCCAGCATAAAACATATGTTACCAACCCTAGACCCTAGTCCCTAGACCCTAAATTCACAAATATAAACAATCCCTTTCAAGGGCTGGTAGTTTTCGGAACAATAGCCAGGACGAGAAGGAGCGTGTTGCAAAAGATAATAATAAGCTTAATTAAGTAATAAACATATATATCACAGACATGAGCTTATGCCAAATGACACCCAGGGAAAAGGGTGTGCTAAGGGAGAGAAAATCTTGAAAAAAGGAACATTCATGGCAAGTTGCAGGATTGTTCTCATTTCGCTTATTGCCATCACTCTGCTGACGCCGCTTGCACCAAACATCTCGGGAGGCAATGGTATTTGCGCAATTCCTCAAGATGCAAATGAAAATGTGACATTGGAGCTTCCGACCACATTCGACCTGCGCAATGTTGCGGGCGAGAATTACGTGACATCGGTCAAATACCAGAGCGGAGGAACTTGCTGGGCGCACGGAACAATGGCTGCGATCGAGAGCAATCTCCTCATGACAGGGAATTGGGAGGCTGCCGGTGAATCCGGCCAGCCGAATCTCGCAGAGTATCACCTTGACTGGTGGAACGGCTTCAACCAGCACAACAATGACGACACAGACCCCCCGACGGGCGGCGGACTGGTGGTTCACCAGGGCGGCGATTACAGAGTCGCATCCGCATACATAACCCGCGGCGAAGGGGCAGTGCGGGACGTGGACGGACAATCCTACTCGGTACCGCCCCCAAGGTCGGATCCCAGCTGGCATTACTATTATGCCAGTGATATAGAATGGTTCGTCGCTGGGGTGAATCTGACTAACATCGGCACGATAAAAACCGCAATAATGAATGAAGGCGCAATTGGCACCTGCATGTACTACGGAGCGTCATACTATAACAGCGGTCTGGACTGCCATTACCAGCCACCGTCCAGCACTTATGAGCCGAACCATGCCATCGCCATCGTCGGTTGGGATGACGCACGGGTAACTCAGGCACCTCTGCCCGGCGCATGGCTGTGCAAAAACAGCTGGGGTACGGCCTGGAGCCTTGACGGGTATTTCTGGATTTCGTATTATGACAAACATGCATGCCAGCATCCTGAAATGGGCGCGGTCTCGTTCAGGGACACAAAACTCACAGATTATGAGAATATTTACTATCACGATTACCACGGATGGCGCGACACTATGCCCAATTGCACGGAGGCGTTCAACACCTTTATTCCCGAAAAGGACGAAACCCTGACAGCTGTGAGCTTCTTCACTGCCGCTGACGATGTGAACTACACCGTGAAGATATTCGACAGGTTCGAAGGCGGAGCGCTTCTGGATGAACTCTCTGCCAAATCCGGAAGATTGGATTATACAGGATTTCACACAATCGATTTGGATACGTATGTGCCTCTCCAGCAGAACGACAGCTTTCATGTGTACGTTCAGCTTTCCGGCGGAGGCCACCCCCTGGACCGAACCTCAGAAATTCCTGTTCTGCTGAACTCGGATTATCCTGTAGGAAAGGATCCAACGGAGGGAACCGTGGTGATATCCGCGGCGAATCCGAATGAGAGCCATTACATGAGCGGTTCAGAATGGCTGGATCTGTACGATTACAATTTCTCAGCTCCAGAATGGGACCATACCGCAAACTTCTGCATCAAAGCTCTTATCTCCACCGATTCCAATGCACCCGCCCACTCCGACGAGAGCCCTCCGCCGGACAGCTACAAAGATGTTCAGGGGACAAACATCTCCGTTCGCGTAACAGATCCCTCCGGCGTGAACGGGAGCTCGGTTCAGCTGTTCGTGAATGGAAGCACTGTTACCCATGCATTGATACCTATTCCAAATGGATATGATGTTTCTTATTGGATCCCGGGATTCAGCCTGGGGGTTGTCGCCTGTCGGATTGTGGCCGATGATGTCCTGGGCAATCATCTGGACTTTGCATGGAACTTCAGCATTCTGGCATCCTATGTGATTCCCTTGAAGGAAGGTTGGAACATGGTTTCCATACCTTTGGAACAGGTCGATACCTCAGTCACGAGCGTGCTTGCGTCCATCGAGGGTCTTTGGGAGGTTGTGAAATATTATGACAGCACCGATGCTCGCGATCACTGGAAGACATACCGCCCGGGAGCGGCAACCAATGATTTGACTGATATTGACCACAGAATGGGTTTCTGGATCAAGATCACCGGGCAGGGCGTGAATTTGGCCGTGATAGGCATCGTTCCGACCGCCACGAACATCCCCCTCTATGCCGGGTGGAATCTTGTCGGTTATCCGACCCAGGCGACCGAAACGCTCGGAAACGCCATGTGGGGGACCGGGGCGGACATGGCAGACGGATTCGAGGCCGAAACACCCTACATCAAGGAAATCGGACCTGGCTATGTCATGAAGCCGGGAGAGGGATACTGGATTCACGTGGCTGCGGATACGGTGTGGAGAATAGACTGGTGATTAATTTACATTAAATCATGCCGAACCCGCTGGCCATGGACATGCACCCGAACACCATGACCAGCACCAGAACGCCCTTCCTGAACTTCTGCTCCGGGACCCTGCGTGCCAGCCTTGAGCCGGCAAGGGTTCCGACCACCAGGCCCGGCAGCAGTATCGCCGACGAGGTCAGTACCGTGGCGGTGATGAGGCCCGCAAAAAGGTAGATGGGGAGGGTGGCGATGTTCATGAACAGGAAAAACGCGATTAGGCTGGCTCTGAACTGCTGCTTGGTGAATCCCTGATTGGAGAAGAACAGGATGAGAGGGGGTCCGGACATCGAGACGCAGCCCTGGAGGACACCGCCGGCGAAGCCTATCGGCGCCATGGCAGCCTTCTCGTTCGCCAACCGCTTCCTGATTTCGAGGAGTTGCGCAAGCCCGAAAATGAATATCAGCGCGCCTATCAGCAGCTTCAGGTGGTTGGGGTCCGCGACGATGAGCAGGTAGGTGCCCAGCGGGATGCCGAAAATGCCTCCCGCCATGAGAGGCCATATCCTTCTGGCCTGCACGTCCTTCCTGAGGTCCTGGATCATCAGCAAATTCAGGAACAGGGAGAGCACGACCATCACGGGGATGAGCTCGCCGGACGCCATGAAAAGGACCAGGAGCGGGATTGCGAACTGGGAGAAGCCAAAGCCAGCAAGTCCTTGAATCAGCGCGCCTGCCAGTATGATAGCGATGGCAGCGGTTAACGCCAGGGAGATGTCCATCATTTCGCCATCTTTCTCTTGAGATGCTCCACGAGGCCGCCCGCCTCCAGGATCTCCATGACGAATGCCGGAAGCGGCCTGAAGCTGAGGGTCTTGCCCGTGGTGAGGTTCTTTATCGTGCCGGCCTTCAGGTCGAAATCCACCTCGTCGCCGCTGCTCAGCGCATCGACGCACTCGGGCGATTCGATGACGGCTATCCCCTGGTTGATGGCGTTGCGGTAGAACAGCCTTGCGAATGATTTCGCCACGACTGCCTGCACGCCGCAATAGCCGAGACAGGACGCTGCCTGCTCCCTCGAGGAACCGCAGCCGAAGTTGGTCTCCGCGACCACGATGTCGCCTTTCTTCACGCCTTTCGCGAACGTCTTGTCCAGGTCCTCCATCGCGTGGCTGGCCAGGTATTCCGGCTCGTAGCTGTCCAGGAATCTTCCCGGCAGGATTACGTCCGTGTTCACGTCCTTTCCGTACTTCCAGACCTTTCCCGCTACCATGTGGATCCCTCCCTGGGGTCAGTTATGACGCCGCGCACCGCGCTCGCCACCACGGTCGCCGGGCTCGCCAGGTAGATGTTGGACGCGGTGTCGCCCATCCTTCCCTGGAAGTTGCGGTTGGTCGAGGATATGCAATTCTCCCCCGCGGCCAGTATGCCCTCGTGCGCGCCCAGGCAGGGGCCGCAGCCCGGGTTAATCACTATCGCGCCTGCCTTCACGAACCTCTGGATGAGCCCTTCCTCGATAGCCTCCAGATATACCTGCCGAGATGCGGGGGCGACTATCAACCTCACGTTCTTGTGTATGTTCTTTCCCGCGAGCATCCTTGCCCCGGCTTTGAAGTCCTCTATCCTGCCGTTGGTGCAGGAGCCCAGCACCGCCTGGTGGACCTCTGTGCCCGCCACATCCTCGACGTTCTTCACATTGTCGACCGCATGGGGGCATGCGACCTTGGGGCCGATCCTGCCCACGTCGTATTTCAGTTCCTTTTCGTAAGCGGCATCCTTGTCCGCGGTGACCGCAGCCAGCTTCCGGTCCGTCCTCGTCTTGAGATATTCGAAGATCTTCTGGTCAGGCGGCATTATGGCGCATTTCGCGCCCATCTCCATGGACATGTTCGTGACGGTCATGCGGGAGCCGACGCTCATCGCATCCACAGCCTTCCCGTAATATTCCACGGACTTGTAGTTCGCGCCCTCCGCAGTGAGGTCGCCGATTATCTGGAGGATTACGTCCTTCGCGAAGACCTGTTCTTTCAGTTCCCCGTCGAGCATTATCCTGAAGGTCTCCGGGACCTTCAGCCAGAGCTCGCCTGTGGCCCAGACCGCGGCCATCTCGGTCGCGCCTATCCCGGTGCTGAGCGCCCCGAACGCGCCGTATGTCGTGGTGTGGGAATCGGTGCCTACTATCAGGTCGCCGGGGACCACATGTCCGAACTCGGGCATTATCTGGTGGCACACGCCCTCGCGGACGTCGTAGAAATTCTTGATGCCCTGCTTCTTGACGAAGTTGCGTATCTTCACATGCCCCTCGGCTGTCTTGATGTTGTTGGCAGGGACCCTGTGGTCAATGGGAATCACTATCCTGCTCGGGTCCCAGACCTTCGGCACCCCTATCTCACCGAAGACTTTTGAGACAAGCGCGGCGTTGTCATGCGACATCGCCACATCGACCCTGGCGTTCACTATCTCGCCCGGCTCGACCTTCTTGGAGCCGCTGGCGCGCATAAGTATCTTCTCTGCAATGGTATGTGCCATCCTTACCCTCAATTCCGCAATGTGATTGGATATTAAGAACTTTGTTTCGTGTCGAGCCAAATCTGTTCCCGGTGAAAGCCCATGCAGCGGATCAGCGAATCTTCTCTGCCGTCGGGCAGACATCGCATTTGTGCAGGTTCCTGGCCGCGACGAATGCCTGGCCTCTCTTGGTAAGTTCCCTTGCGGTGATATTGAAGGACTCATGCTTGTCCAGGTAGTTCTGCGTGAGCAGGGGCATCATTCCCTGGGCCTCGACATCCGTCCTCGGGATGAAGTATTCCAGTATGTTCGATGGGTGTTCGCGCGACTCCTCGACCGCAATCTCCCCGCCCTCGTGCTTCGCGCTGATGTTCGCCACATGCGCAAGCTCCATCAGCTCATCTCGGCGGTTGTAGGGCTGGCGGACGATTGCCTTGTATGTTTCGGTGATGTGGTGCTCGAACCTCACATTTTCCTCGAGGCCGAAATGCTTCCGGATGCCTGCGCTGACATCTATGGTCTTGTTGTTCACGGAGTTGGAGAAGTTGAAGCCTATGAGCGGCGTGGAGCCGTCCTTTCTGGACAGCAGCCTTGCGGCCATGAGCGTCCAGAACACCGAATAGGGATTGTCGTTGCCCATGTAAACCGATATCTTGAACTCGATGTCGACCCCGAGCTTGTGGAGCATGTACCCAAGCATGACGGTTCCGGGGTTCACGTTCAGAACCTGGCGGTTGCCGTAGTTCGTGTAATAATAGAGAAATTCATCTATCCATTTCATGGCGTAATCATTTGGCTGCCCCACGCCACCGAAGTACCCGGTGATGGTGTCAGGGCCGCCCAGATGCACATTGGAGCCGTCCGTGCCCTTTGTGTCCAGGGTCTCGCATCTGCTGGCACCGATTATCTCTGTGGCTGCGGTCATGGCCAACAGGTCGCCGTCCGCCTCCTGCTCCTTCATGAACCTCACACGGATGATGCGACCCGGCATCAGCTCCTGTTTTTCGAGGGCATGGCGGGCTTCCGCCATGAAGAAAGGGAAGTACTGGCAGGCGCTTATCTCAAGGGTTACGGCATTGGCCTCGTCGAACTTCATGGAATCCGCTGCGCCGCCCAGGACCTTTTTCCTGTAATCGGGCACGCTGATGAAGGCGCCTTTGTCGCGCTGCTCCATGAGCCAATGTATATCCTTGAGCTGGGGCAGGCCCTCCATCCTTGCGAGGATGTTGTCGAGCTTCCCGGCTTCCCTGGCCTTGCGGTTTATCTCATCGGCGCCGCCGTGCTTCTCGACCAGCATGATGAGGTCGTTGACTATCTGGCTGTTCGGGTCCAGCAGAAAATCGTTCACTTCCTTCAGCCTTTCCTCGGATATCTTGAGTTTCGTCCTTGCCATGGAATTTCCTCCCAATGTTCACAAGGAAATGCAGCATGGTTAAAAAGGTTGGGGATTGCAAAGAAATGACTCTGCGAACAAAGCTCGCAAACCGATAATATCACCGACGAAGCTCGTTTGCCGATACAGATAAATCTGCGAACGAGGTTCGCATGCCGAAAAAATGTGCTTCAGCATGTCGTGCGCCCAGAAGAAGGAGACAATCCAGACAAGGTTCGAGGCTGATTTTCTCCAGTATTTCGAGTACCAGCCCTACTATTTCACCCAGGCAAGCTCCTACCCCCGGATCCCCATAATCTCGGACAGGGAGCCGGACAAGGTCCAGCCCATGGAATGGTGCCTGATACCGCATTGGACCAGATCTCCTGAAAAGGCCGAGGAAATCCGCAGGCATACCTACAATGCCAGGGATGACACGATATTCGAGAAGCCGTCTTTCAGGGACGCGATAATTAAGAACAGGTGCCTGGTCATCGCGGACGGATTCTTCGAGTGGCACCACCACCCGAACGGGAGGAAATACCCCTACTACATCCAGATGAAGGACGGCGGGCCGTTCGCAATGGCCGGGATATGGTCGGAATGGAAACTGGGGGATGTTTCCAAAAAGACATTCGCCATCGTGACCACGGATGCCAACCCGATGATGGCCAGGATACATAACTCCGCAAAGAGGATGCCTTTGGTCCTACCCCCCGCGGCCGAGCGCAGATGGCTCGACCCGACACTTCCGAAAACGGAGATACTGAGATTGATGAGGCCGTTCGACGAGAAGTTGATGAGGGCGCACACCGTCTCCAGGCTCATATCCAACGCAAGCGCGGAGAAGAACGTGCCAGAGGCGGTCGCGCCTTTCGATTACCATGATCTGGCATCGACCCAGGCGACCTTATTTTAGAATGTCTTTTATCTTTTCCTCCGAATAACCGAAGGGCAGAAGCAGGTCCTCCCCTGCCCGGCACAGCAGGCCCATGTACCTCGGGACGTCGCATGCCTCGTTTTCCTCCAGCAGGTCGGCCACCCTGACCGTGTGGCCCTCAGTGAGCACATACCTCACCTTCTGGCCCGGGAGCATTGAAAGACCTTCCGCGTGGAGCTGGCGCAATGCCTCGGACTGGTCGTTATGCTGCCTGTAGTCAGCCAGTTCCCGCGAAATCCTCTTGGAGATTATTAGTTCGTCAAGGGAGCAGCCCCCGGATTTCAGGCGGTCTGCGTGGTTCTTCAGAGCCGCAATAGCCTCGGGAATCCTTGTGCGGAATTCCCCGGAATTGTCAGCTCGGGAAAAAACGTCCAGCATGTCCTTCTGGGCCTTCCTCAGCAGTTCGGGAGTGTCGCCCTTCCTGAGGAATATCCCCCTCACCTTCAGCTCGCCCGTGTCGAAAAGCCCGTAATACCTGTTCAACGCCCCGGCCCCGTTGGCCTTGTTCGGGAGGAATACCAGCCACCTGTACTTCCCCTCCAGCTCCAGGGGGATCCCTATGGCCCTGGTGACATACCGGCAGAACCAGTCATGGTCCCTTGCGCCGTTCGGCCTGAGCCAGAGGCTGTCGATGATGCCGTGCAGCACGTCGTAGCCGAACTTCTCTGCGAGATGCATTGTCTGGATGAGGATGTCCCTCCCATAGGCGTTTATCGACTCATGGCACTCAATCCTCCCGAACCTGGCGTTCTTGTATCCGGTGTAGCCGAAGCAGGTAACCAGGGTCCATTTCAGGAGGCCCGCGCGGTGCCTGTAAGCCTCGGCATTCGCGGGGTCGGTCTTGGCCAGGGCCTTGTATGCCAGCCTGCGTTTGACAAGCGGCTCAACCACCTTTGGGATGAGGCCTACCCGTTTCTTGCATGTCCAGTACCCGAGCTCAGGGACCTTCCTGACCGACCCGGCGCAGCACTCGCAGTTGAGAGTCTCGGGCGAGATATTGTAGTTCACCATGATGTTCGGGTACATCGAGACGAAATCCACCTCCACTATGCCGTCATGGATTCCGACCTCGGGCTCGAAGATCATGCCGCCCCTGTCTGCCAGGATGAGCTCCTCGGCTGTTTTGAAGTCCTCGGGACGGTTCTTCTTCCAGATTATCGCGCAGCCCTGCCTCATGGCAAGCTGAACCTGCATCGCCGTGATGGCGCTGCCGGGGGATATCCTGCTCGTGGTCTGCAATGGGAGGCACGCCAGCCTGGACATGTCGGCGAGCCCTTCCAGTCCCCCCTCGGAGAATATGAAGGAGCTTCTGTCGATGTGAAGCCTGCCCCTGAGGATGCTGGCCGGCGGCTTGTAAAGGATGTTGCCGTAGCTGAAGTATGACCTGCCATTCCTGCCGGCGGCTAGGGGGTGCGGCTCCCTGCCCAGCTGCAGCCCTTCCCGTATGCCGAGAGACTCAGCCCGCCTTGCCAGATGCGGCATCTCGAAGCTGTCGCCCGCGGCAGTGAATATGATGTCAGGGTCGAGGGATCGCACGGCACTTGCCAGTTCCCGGATGATGTCCTCTTCCCTGCCCTCCAGCGCGATGTCCCCGAGCGTTATCCCGGTTATGGGATCCTCCGGCCGGCGAATCTTCCGCCCCGTCCGAACGGCCAGGTCAACGGCCCTCAGCGCCGGGAGCCGGTAATTGATGCGATACTGGCCGTCCCTGGTGCGCAAATCGGGCTCGGTATCCGCCATGGCCATGGGGAATACCCCATGAGACACCATGAAACGCTGGCTGTACCTCAGGTCAACATCGTAGAGCCTGTAGTCGTAATACCCGCCCAGGCTGTCAACCGTGGCCGCGCACTCGTTCAGTTCGGAATAGCTGCGCGGATAGACGGCCAGCACCTTGCGCGGGCTGCCGTCTCCTATCTCCAGCCGTTTCTCCTCCACCTCCATGCGGTCGATCATGTCGAGTATGGACAGGCGTTTCTTCAGGCCAGCAAGCTCCGAAGCAGATGGGTGGTGAACGAAAAAGCAAGGTTTGAAATCCCTGTCCTCGAACCTTACCGCCCTTTCGCCGGATTTCAGCCAGTACACCATTGAATCGGCCCCGTTGTCCGGATAGGCGTCCAGCAGCCAGCCCCTCAAGCCGTCACTTCCTGGCCTTCAGTTCCTCAATGTCCTTCTCATGCTCCAGAAGTATGGACACTATCAGCGACTCGGTGGGCGTGGCGCGTATGTTGTAGCCTGCCGCGGACGAGTGCGTCCTGGCCCTGCCCATCATTGCCTGGAACGCCTCGCGGTCCCTGCGCCTCAGCGCCCGACTGAACTTGTCGAATTCGGCGATTATCTCTTCCAGCACCTGCCTATAGGTCCCCACAGTCCTGCCCATAACTGCACCCCCTGAAATAACGTTCCAGCACGGTCTGGCCCCTCGGTACCGGATACCTGCGGAGGAATGTCCCGCGCCTGGGAAGGCTAATCACCATCCCCTCGGCGGACGGCTCCATCGAGAGTACCCTGGCCGGATAATGGCCCATCGTCGCGCGCAGGAATTTGGTCCTGTCCATCTTGTGCGCGCCGAAGTTGGACACGATGCATACCAGGCCCCTATCATGCGTCATGGCATCGAGATTGGCCATGCTCCTTTTCACAAGCTGGAAGGATTCCTTCCACTTCATGTCCGGGTCCAGGAACAGGTCCAGCAGGGAGGACACGATGATCGTCGAAGCGCCGGTGCGGTCCAGTATCCGTTCGAGGTTGTCATTCACCAGCGCAGCCATCTGATGGGCGGTGAAGGCCCGGGCCACGTTTATCCTGGAAAGCACCGCGTTGGGGTCCTGGCCCCTGAACTTGGCTATCCTGGCGATCTCGTAGGGCCGTATGGAGTTGCCCCCGTCCACGAACACCGCCCGGGTGCCATAGTCGGTCACCGCCTGGACGCACAGCTCGGACAGGAGACTGAAAAGGAAAGGGCTGGAGCAGTCTATCAGGGCCATCTCCCCGGGTCGGAACCCGCCCACCACGGAATCGAGCCAGCCGAGGCCGGTGTACAGCTTTTCCGAAGAATATTCTGACTCCGGCTGGACGACTCCCGCCCTGGGAACGGATTCGGAATCAAGCTCTGGCTCCGGTCGCATTGCAGCCCCCCTGCAATGCTAGTTGGCCTCGGAGGTATTTATAGAGGGGCGGGGGGGGGTTCCGAAAGTATTGCTCCCGGTAATCACAACGTTTGGAGATTGCCGATTACCGGGAATGCTGTGAATCATTATTGAATGTCGATTGTCGATTCATAGCGAATGCTCCAGATGCTGAAATTTAGTTATCGCATTCACTGCTTGATTGCAGAATGCTGCGAGCAAGATGGTGCTCGATTTAGTGATAAAATGCTGCCGCACTATCGTCGAATGCGTTGCCACCATTTGTTGCGAGTTGCATTCAACATTTGTGGCTGAAGGTTGCTTTGGAATACTTTCAGTCACCTGGATAGAGCATATAAAAGGAAAGACCGCATAGTACCGATTATGAACACAACCGAAAGTATTAAATGCTATCAAAATGATATCATTTCACGTGATATCATGACCGAAACCCAGGTATTGTTCCGCGTGGATTCCGAGCTATTGAAAGAACTGGATTCGAGCCTTTCCAGCTCAGGCTTCAAGACCAGGAACGAGTGGTTCCGCAATGTAGTAAGGAACTTTCTGGAGGACGCGGAGCGCAAGAGTCTGCTGAAGAAGCTGGAGAGACTGAAGGTCGATATGACCGACGAGGATGTCGCAGAGATGGTCCGCGCCTGGAAAATACGGAAAACCCGATGATCATAGTTGACACGAACGTGATAATGGCCTTCCTTCTCACAAAAGGTATCACGAACCGGATTATCTCGGCCCACAAGGATGTGTTCATAACCCCGGAGCATTGCTACAACGAGATTTGGGAGCACCGGGATGTCTGGAACAGGCACAATCTCCCCGATGATGAACTGAATGAATTGTTGCTTGGCGTTCGGCAATTTTTCATATACCCAGTTTCAGAAGAGGTCTACCGGGAAAATATGGATGCCGCGACAAAACTAATCGCGGATCCAGATGACGCGCCCATTCTCGCCCTTGCCCTTTCTATTCACAACGAGGGTGTCTGGACATACGATACGAAGCACTTTCAAACAGAAAATGTACGGAGCAAGATTCGGGTACTGGGAACGGCGGATGTTTTGAAGATATGTCCCGTCGATGAATCCTGAGCATTTTATGCCCTTCATACTCGGTCGGACGGTGAGGCATCGGAACGCACTCCCTTGTAACCAAGCAATACCCGCGACGAGCTAACATACCCATAACAGAGAGGCTGGTCATGCACTCACGACGTAAGCTAACATACTCCCTTCAGACGATATGCAGGTATAAGCAACAAGCCTCGTCTGTACGAGCATTGGATTTGGTTTTCCGGTGATTCCGGACACAGTCCGGATGCGAGCACGACGAGGCTTAGCTGGTCGCGCACTCGCAACGTAAGCTAACATACTCCCTACAGACGATATGCAGAAATAAGTAACAAGCCTCGTCTGTGAGGGCGGGGTATGTTAGCTTATATAAGCTGATATAAACTATATATACTTGATATAAGATAATGGGAGTGCGTGACTTGGGGGGCAAGGGCGAATTCAT
>DAJR01000052.1 GCA_002496385.1 Methanomassiliicoccales archaeon UBA147
GAAGGGCGCACCGCGCTCGTAGTGCCCCAGACCGGCCACCTGAAGGGGCCGGGCACGAGGGCCAGCGTGTTCTACAATCCCGCGATGCGGACGAACCGCGACATGACCGTGCTTTTCGGCATGGCTGCTGCAAAGGACGGCTGGTCCGTCCTGGACGCGCTCGGGGGAACCGGGGCCAAGGGCATACGCCTGGCCAAGGAATCCGGGCTGGACCTCGAGGTTCATGTCAATGACCTGAGCCAGGACGCTTATCCCATAATCAAAAGAAACATCGCGGCCAACAAGTTGAAGAATGTGAAAGCCAGCAACCTGGAGTACAATGCACTCCTGAGCGACGGCGGGTTCGACTGGATAGACATAGACCCCTATGGCTCCCCCGTGAAATTCATCGATCTGGCTGTCCGCCGCACATCCAGGAACGGCGTGCTGTCGATAACTGCGACAGACACCGCCCCCCTCTGTGGCACGAAGACCGATACGTGCCAGCGTCGATATCTGGCAACTCCCATGAATGAACGTTCCTGCCACGAGTTCGGGCTCCGGATACTTGTGGGAAACGCAATCAGGCGCGCGGCCGTTTTCGATTACGGCCTGGAACCGCTGGTGGCATATTACCACGGGCATTATTTCAGGGCGTTCTTCCGCAAGACGAAAGGCGCAAAGGCCGCGGACGCATCCCTGGGCAACCTGGGTTATGTCGGTTGGGACGATTCTGAGGGATATTTCCTCGCAGATTCCCAGCCCTGTTCCGGGAGATGGGCCGGGCCTCTGTGGACAGGCAGCCTGTGGGACCCGGCGACTGTGAAGCGCATGCTCGGGCGGTGCGACGATTCCTTCGACAAGGCAACGCGCGGAATACTGGAGAGCCTGAAATCCGAACTGCCACGGCCTCCTTACCATTATCACATTGACGACCTTGCCAAACTCACCATGACCAGGCCCCTCAGGACCGACGACCTGGTCCGCGCCATCAGGGAGAGCGGTTTCAGGGCGTCGGGTGTTCATTACAACAGGAAAGGCGTCAAGACCGATGCTGGCCTCCCCGCGCTCAGGGAAATTTTTAATACGGCGTCCCAATAGGGGCTTCCATGAAGGGCGACTCAGTCAGGCAGCCTATAGTCAGCGTCCTGGGACATGTGGACCACGGCAAGACATCGTTCCTGGATTACATCAGGGGCTCCACCGTTGTCTCCAGAGAGCCGGGGGCCATCACCCAGCACATCGGCGCCACCGAGGTCCCGGTCGATGCGATATACAAGATTTGCGGCACCCTTCTGAAGGAAAAGAAACTGTCAATACCCGGCCTCCTGTTCATCGACACTCCCGGCCACCATTCCTTCACCACCCTGCGGTCCAGGGGAGGCAACCTTGCCGACATGGCAATCCTGGTCATCGACATCAACGAAGGCCTGAAGCCCCAGACCATCGAGTCCATCAACATCCTGAAAAGGGCCAAGACCCCGTTCATAGTAGCTCTGAACAAGATAGACCTCACCTACAGCTGGCGCGTCCACCAGAACGAATCTTTCCATTCCACGCTGTCCCAGCAGAACGAACAGGTCAGGCAAGCCCTGGAGGAGAAAATCTACAACATAGTCGGCAAGATGTACGAGCTTGGTTTCTCCGCCGACAGGTATGACAAGATCTCAAATTTCCAGAAGAACATCGCACTTGTTCCCATAAGCGCCAAGACCGGCGAGGGCATCGCAGACATTCTCATGATACTGGTCGGCCTGGCCCAGAAATTCCTTGAGGAAGAGCTGTGGTCCGACGAGACAGGCCCCGGGGAAGGTACCGTACTCGAGATAAAGGAGGAGAAGGGGCTCGGCGCGACAATGGATTTCATCCTGTACAAGGGCAGCGTCAAGCGCGGGGACACGATAGTCCTGGAGGCCAAGAACAAACCCAGGATAACCAAGGTCAAAGCCATACTGAAACCGAAACCTCTGGACGAGATAAGGGACCCCAGGGAGAGATTCGATTCTGTCAATTCGGTTTCGGCTGCGGCAGGCGTCAAGATAGTGGCACAGAACATTGAAGACGTCATCGCCGGCGGCGTCCTCAGGGTGGTAAAATCGGACGATGACTTGCAGGACGTGATAGACCAGGTCTGCACCGAGAGCAAGATATGCGTCGACACATGCGAGGGTGGGATAATAGTCAAGGCGGACGCCATAGGCTCGCTGGAAGGCCTGGCTTTCGAGGCGAAGGCCAAGGACATCCTGATAAGCAAGGCCGAGGTAGGCGATATTTCCAGGCGCGATATCGTGGGCGCGGCGGCCTGCACAGACCCCACGAAGCGCATAATACTCGGGTTCAACGTGAAGCTCCTTCCGGATGCCAAGGAGGAGCTGGCCAAGACGGACATCAAGATAATCTCCAGCGACATCGTCTACAGGATTATCGATGAATACGAGGAATGGCTGGCTGCCAAGAAGAAGGAGATGGAGGACGGAAGCCGCAAGGAGATAATGTACCCGGGCAAGGCGGTGATTCTCCCGGACTGCATATTCAGGGTCAGCAAGCCCGCCGTTGTGGGCGTCAGGATACTGGCAGGCCGATTGCGCACCGGCCAGAAGCTCATCCGCGACGACGGAAAAGAGGTCGGCAAGATAAAGAGCATCCAGCGGGACAAGGAGACCATCAAGGAGGCCAGGATGGGCGATGAGGTCGCAATCTCCATCGAGGGCGCGACCTGCGGCCGGCAGATAGACGTGGACACGGTCCTGTACGTGGACATACCCGGGGCGCATTGCAAGGAACTTAGTTCCATGGACCTGGCCTACGATGATAAAGAGGTTCTGGAACAGGTGTGCAAGATTAAGAGAAAAGAAGACAAATTTTGGGGAATGTAGAAGGACATTCTCCACAATCATCGCATGCCCCGCCTGTGAGGGCGGGGTTTTATCATTGATGTATTAACGAGTGCGCTTTTCCCATCATTCTGAGGCATTTACCCAGCTCTGTTTTGGAATCTCTGGCACAGTATCTTTTCTCTCATCCTTCGCGTCGCCCGAAAGGTATTAATCATAGCAGACACAATATGGTTATTGGTGAATGCCATATCCATTGTAAAGGAAGAGGCTATAAAACTGATAGAGGGTCTACCGGACGAATCGTCCTGGGATGACATACTCTACGAGATATACGTCAAGAAGAAGATAGCCACAGGCCTGGACGCGGCATCCGAGGGCCGGACCGTCCCGCATGATGAGGTGGAGAAGAGGTTCGCCTGATGAGGAAACTCGTCTGGACAAAACCTGCGCTGACAGACCTTGAAGCTATACATGATTACATCGCGAAGGATTCAGAGCATTATGCAAAATCATTCTTGCAGGAACTCATCAGCCATACCGGAAAACTGTTGATATTTCCCGAGATGGGCAGGGTAGTGCCCGAATACGGCAGGAAGGATATCAGAGAACTCATCTTTCAGAATTACAGGATAATCTACAAGCTGGAAGAGAACCAGGCCATCGTTCTGGCGGTAATCCACGGCAAGCGCGAACTGGCGCAGACCGGAGGATAGGCCGCACAACCAAAATGGCCAAGCATTCTCGCGCAGGAAAATTTTACTATTATTCAACTGCAGTTTAAGAATGGTGAGATTAAAATTGAAGTCAAGTTTAATTATGGTAAAATTCAAATGATCCCGGGCTCAGGGACTTCCTTCACGGGATGAACGGGCCCTAGGTGATATGGATTGATGAAACGATCTGGAACAACGAGACCGTCACTCAAACCCTGACCGAAACCCCCGCCTGGGCCCTGGTCGCCGTAATCGCGGCAGTGGCGCTGGGCGCGGTGGCCGTGGCATTAGCCCTGAGAAAAAGGTCCGACGGAAAGGGCAAGGCTCATGAGCCAGAATCGGAGGAGCCGCCGGCCAAAGAATAATCTCACCTGTAACTGCATAGATACACATCAGAAAAGCCAGCTCCTTTAGGGGCTGGTAGTTTAGAGGATAAAGTTATTTATGCATAAGCTATATTACCGTGCGGAGAGATGCATGATCAACAGGAAATTCTATTTTCAGCCCTGTTCGGCGACCGCGGGGAAACCGTTCGAGGACGGGCCGAAATGCCCGCTCTATGTCAAAACCAACAATTATCTCCAGTCCAATGGATGGCAGCAGATGTTCTACAACACATGCAAGACCGGTTCTGGCGACCTGTGCAACACCAAATACAAGAAAATCGAGGCAGCTGACAATGATAAAAAAAGCCAGGATGTTCTAGGCACGCTGGAAATCAACATCGAGGGGACAAAGAAGACCTGTACGCTGACTGCGGTGGTCACAACCTACCATCCCAAGAACATACTCCAGGCCATAGACCATGGCAGCGAGAAAGACACCATGGAGAATCTGGAATCCTTTTTCAAACAGAATGCAGCGTTCAGGCATGGATGAGGTAGAGCCGGATCAATGGCAAAGGTACTCAATAAACTTATTCAGCGGCATCCCGGTCTCCCAGTTCAGCGCGATGTTGCCGGCCTTCGTGATGTGCACCCTGGGTATCGCCCTGTGCAGGGTCTTGTTCCTCCCTTCTAGGCCGTCGATTTCGATTGTCGAGACCCGCCAGGGGTCGTCCCCGCGCACGCCCTTGAGCCTGTGGGCGTAGAGTGGGAATACGTGGGCTCGCTCGCAGTCCGCCCTCAGTTCCTCTGCCTGCGCCAATGCCCGGCCTGAGTTTTCCGAGAAGTGCACCAGCTTGTTGGAGGAAGCCTTGACCTCAATGGGGAATGAGACATCCCCCCGTATCGCGACCAGGTCCACGCCGAACGAGCCGGCCGCGCGTATTGCGATGAATGGCTTGTCCAATATCTTGAGGTAATTGAAGTGGACATCCGAATCGCAGGTCTTGATTATCCTGCGGATTACCTCCTCCTTTCCCTGGAGTATCATCTTGAATTCCCTTTCATATTGGCTGTAGGCCATGCGAGGGCATCGCCCGGGGAATAATAAACCTTTTTTATCGCAATGTATTTATTCCCCAAAGCCCATGGCATCCTCATGGGTGAGCCGGAGAACGAGGATGTGTCCAATAAAGTCACGCCGAGAGATATCGGGAGAGGCTGCATCTTCCTCGGGGCAGTCATACTGGCGCTCACCACTCTGTTCTTTGCCCTTTCCTTCATGAACGAGGAATTGTTCGGCCTCTTTTCCGGCCAGACCCACATTGCATTCGATACCATCATTGGCCTGGCACTGCTCTCTGTCGGCGCGATACTTGTGAGATTGAACCCCTCAAATTCGAAAGAAATCGAGTAAACTACCAGCCCCTGAAGTGGCTGGCGTTTGGAGCAACGATATTCGTTGCGACTCAGCCGAATTTTGAATTCGGCGATAGTTGCCAGGGCTGGAAGTTTACATGCTTAGGCCATATCCCCAATTTGCGAATTGGGTAAACCGATTTTGACTAATGTCAAAATCGAATGCCCCTGATTTATCAAAGCCAGACAGCTTTGATTACATGCACAATATATAGGACGGCGCATGGCAGAATATTCTTTGCATGAATTCATGTTAATGGCCTCTCATCCCCGGCTTAAAAGCGGGGGAGTTCTCGGCCATAATCATTAAACCGCATATCATTAATAATATTGAGATGCTTCTGGTGAAACATGCTTGAGGAGCTTTTCGATTGGTTCCAGGGTTTCGGCCCCGTGGTCACCCTGCTCGGGCTGTTCATCATCCTTGTCATCGATGCGATTATTTTCCCGGCCCTTCCCGAGCTCTTCGCCGTGCTGGCATTTCTCATGGATCCTACGCCGGAGTGGGGCATCATCCTTCTCGTCACGGTATGCATCGCCGAGATCATCGGCAACACTCTGCTCTGTTCCCTGGTCAAGTGGAAGCGGTTGCCGGACTTCGTCGAGAAGGTCATTAAGAGATGGACCGGTTTCATCATCTTCAGCGATGAAAGGATAATCCTCCTGAACAGGGTCGCGCCGGTCCTGCCGTTCACCGGGGCGTTCATTGCAACGTGCAACTGGTCCTACGGGAAATCGATGCTGTACCTTGCGATTGGCGGTTTGCTGAAATATTCCGCGCTGTTCGCCCTTGTGGCTATGTTCGATTACCGCTTCGACAGGGAGACTGCGACAATGTTCAGCATCGCCGCGGTCATTGCGGTCGTCGCCCTGAGCCTTGCCGCGTCGTACGTGATGAGAAAGCGGAAGGCCGGGCTCCGGCAGTAGCTTTATATGGTTTCCAGCATTTCTAAATCCAGGTGCTGACACATGAAAATAGTGGAGGTCAACGCGTTCCATTACCCCTTCCTCGGAGGCATAGAGCACCGCATCCACCATATCGCCAAACGGCTCGCCCAAAATCATGAGGTCACCGTTCTCACAGGCCAGTTGCCCGGTTCCCCCCCGGACGAGGAGATGGGCGGTTACGGAGTGAGGCGGCTTCCTTCTAAATATATAAATATATATAATCCACCATATATTAAAACGCCGGGGTTGCTTGAAGCCCTGGGTGAGCTCAAGCCGGACATCGTCGATTTCCATTATCGTTGGGCTCCGTCGTATAACAAGGCGGCGCGCAGGTACCCCGGGAAGAAGGTGTTCACTTTTCACAACACCTTCGGCGAGGGTGTGGGCATGACCAGGGTACCGAGCATTCTGAACGACCTCCTCTGGAAATCGCCGCTTCGGAGGTTCGACCAGGTGGTGTGCGTGAGCGATTTCGTGCGCCGGGACCTGGCGGGCAGGGGTTTCAACCCTGGAAGTCTCGTCACGGTTCCCAACGGGATAGAGATGCCAGGTATTCTGTCACGCTCGGAGGGGGATTACATCCTTTTCGTCGGGCGGCTGGTCGGGACCAAGGGCATTCCCTATCTGCTGAAGGCCATGAAGAACGTGGATGCGAAACTCGTGGTTTGCGGCGGAGGTCCGGAGCTTAGGAAGCTAGAGAAGATTTCCGCCCGCCTGGACATAGGGACGAAGGTGAGGTTCACCGGCAGAGTGCCGGAAGATGAAAAGCTGAAGCTGTTCGCCGGCTGCAGGCTGTTCGTGCTCCCCTCGATTTTCGAATCCTACGGCATCGCCGCCGCAGAGGCCATGTCATACGGCAAGGCCGTGGTCGCATCTGATGTCGGAGGCCTTCCGGAAGTCGTGGGCGAGGGCGGACTCCTTGCAAAGCCGGGCGACCCGAAGGACCTGGCTGACAAGATCAACTTGCTGTTGGGCGATGACGCGAAGCGAAAGGCCATGGGGAAAAAGGCCTCGGAGCTTGCGGGGAAATATTCATGGGACAGCTCTGCCAAGATGATGGAGAGCGTTTATGCGGATGCCATCAAAAATGACGGACGACCATAATCTAAATATCTTATGCGTCGATGGGGGAAGCATGTTATACCCTTGGAGGGGCGAATTCACTGTCGGCAGCATCGATAGCCAGATTGCCATCGACACTCTCTCCTCGAAGCTGGACTTCCCGCCCGAGTCGGTGGCGATATGGGGCCAGCACAAGACAGAGAATCTCGGCATCGAGAAGATAGTGGCCAATGTGGTATCGAATCCGAACATCCGGTACCTGCTGCTCTGCGGCCAGGAGGTGAGGGGCCACAGGTCGGGCCAGAGCCTGAAATCCCTCCATGCCAACGGCATAGACCCCGAAGGAAGGATAATCGGGGCGACCGGCGCGGTGCCCTACATCGAGAACATCCCCCCGGAGGCCGTGGCCCGGTTCAGGGAGCAGGTGGAGCTCATCGACATGATAGGCCAGACCGATGAGGCCACCCTGCAGAAAAAGATCGCCGAACTTTCAAGCGTCCGAAAAGAGCCGTTCGGAGAGCCTATGGTGATGGAATTCGCAGAGCGGGAGAAAAGCGTCCAGATGAAATCGCTTTCCGGCAAGGTCTCATTGCACAAGGACCTGCTGGTGGACCCGTATCTCGAGATAGGTGACATGAAAATGGAGGCGCAGACATGATGAGTTTTTCGAAGGAACAGAGAATCGTCGAGCTCGGAGATGTGAAGTTTGGGGGCCAGCCCGGGGAGCTTCCCACTGTCCTCTTCGGCACTGCATTCTACGGAAAGAAATATGCCAACCCGGATGCCGCAACGCTTGAAGAGGTCAGGGCTGCCATCCGGAGCCAGGAAGCACTTTCCGGAATGACAGGCAACCCCTCAATCGTGGATATCTTCCTCGGGGACGAGGAGTCCATGACAGCGCGCATCGAGCTTGTCCTGAGCGAGATTCCTGCGAAACGGCCCTTCTCGGCCGATGTGCCTGAGTCCGAGATTCGAATGGCGGTCCTGAAACACGCCCATGAGATTGGAATTTCAGAAAGGCTCATCCTCAACTCCTTCAACCTGGCCGCCGAGGCGGAGGAACTCGAAGCGCTGAAGGACAACCCGCCGGGGTGCGCCATACTCCTCGGTTACAACCCGAGGGATTTCTCGGTGGACGGGCGCATCGAGATGCTTGAATCCGGAGCCGGCTATCTCGACAAAGGGCTGCTCCAATTCGCCAAGGAATTCGGAATAGACAATATCCTGCTGGATGCCGGCGCAACACCTTTCGACCACAGCGCCGCCGAAACTCTCCGCGCCATACCGGTGATGAAGAACAGATGGGGCCTTCCCGTCGGGTGTGCGATACACAACACAGTCGAATCCTGGCTCTGGATGAAGCAGTACCGGAAAGAACACAAACCGGAATACCTGACCTGCGATGCAGGCTCCAACGCTCTCCCTGTCATGCTGGGCGCTGATTTCTGTGTTTACGGCCCGATAAGGAATGCGGGAACCGTATTTCCGTTCGTCGCCATGGTGGACAAGTTCGTCGGCGAAGGCGCAGAGGATTACTTCGGAGTCGCACAGGGCGAGGAGCATCCCAGGAGGAAGCTGGGTTGATGGGCATCGCGCCGCTGACCACGACCGTTGTGGGGAGCTATCCATCGACTCCCGCTCTGTCCTCACTTTTCAGATACTGCAGGGAAGGGGCAGACCCGTATGCAGAGAGCCTCAGGATTGCGGTGGACGCCCAACTCTCGGCCGGGGTCGAGATAGTCTCTGACGGGCAGACAAGGAACGACATGGTCAGGCTTTTTGCGACCAAGCTCTCCGGCATCAGGATGCGAGCAAAACCTGTGATAATCGGCGACATCGCTCACAAATCGCCGATCACCGCCGAGGACCAGAAGGTGGCGAGGAGTATGTTGGGGGGGAGGGCGAAGCTCAAGGGCATAATCACCGGTCCTTACACACTGGCCATGTCATGCGCTGACCAGCATTACGGCAGCGCGGAAAAAGCTGCAATGGCTTTCGCCGAGGCTCTGAACAGCGAGGCACGCATACTTTCCGGCCTGGTCGACGTCCTTCAGGTGGATGAGCCATTCTTCTCGGTCGAATTTCCCGAATATTCGGAATCCCTGGTGTCGACTGTTTTTTCCGGTGTGCACGTGCCAAAAGCCCTCCATGTCTGCGGCGATGTCGGCCGTATCTTCGGCAGGCTCGTCGAATTGCCCGTTGACATTCTCGACCATGAATTCGCGGCACACCCCGAACTGCTTGATGTAGTCTCCGATATCGACTTCAGCCAGATGCTGGGATACGGCTGCGTGCGCTCCGACCTGAACGTTGCGGAAAGCGTGGCCGAGATATCAGAAAGGATTAAGAAGGGGGTAGCCTGTGTTGGTCATAAGAGGCTGGTCCTGGACCCGGATTGCGGCCTCAGACACCTGTCCCCGGATGTCGCCAGGGCGAAGCTGGAGAACATGGTGAAAGCGCGAAACATGGTGATTCAAGATGAAAGTTGAGGTGCTGGAAGCGACCAAGTCCAAGAAAATGGTGAAAGACCCGTCAGGATTCTTCACGATATTCGTCGACAAGGAACGCAAGGAGATAGTCGTCGAGTTCTATGAACAGGTTATCAAGGACAAAGCGAAGAAGACCGGCACCGGGAAGCTTGGGATGGTCGTGTGCGGAACCACGGCCGAAGCCATCTGTCACACCATCGCCAGGGAAGACCTCGTCAGCCGCTTCGACCATGCCGCCTACCTGGGCAGGGAATTGCAGAAGGCCGAGATTGCCCTGAGGTACAAGCTGGAATACACCCAGGACGAGGAAATCATATTCAAGCTGAAAAAATAGGTTCATGGTTTTGATGTCACAGTTGGATCATTTCCAGCATGCAATATGCAAAGGTTGTGCCAAAACTGATGCTCTGTCGAGTTTTTCCTTATGAAAACTTATATATGCTGATGAGGCATTATAGTGAAAAGTAGTGAAAAGAACTGGGCAGGTTGCACCGATGGCCAGAGATAAGGGGAAAGAGAGGAAAGAACATCCTGAGAAAAAATCTTTGATTCAGGATGCCCGCTACAGGCTGCTATTCGAAACCTCCTCGGATGCAATCATGCTCCTGGACCGCGATACGTTCTTCGACTGCAACAAGGCCACACTGGACATGTTCGGTCTTACCAAGGACGAGTTCATCAGGCGCCATCCCTCGGAGATCTCCCCTCCGATTCAGCCTAACGGAAGGCCGTCCAGGGCAGAGGCCGACAAGAGGATTGACGAGGCTTTCGCCCGGGGAGTGAACCGGTTCGAGTGGGTGCATCGCAGGAGCAACGGGGAGGATTTCGCCTGCACGGTTTGGCTGACTGCATTCCCGCTCGAAGGCCGGAATGTCCTTCAGGCCACGGTCAGGGAATCGAGTCTTCAGGCCGAGTTGTCCATGGACCTTGAGGCACACAGGCTGAAGCTCCAGTTACTTCTGGACGAGAAAATTTCAGCGTTGAAAAAAGAACTGGATGAGAGGGTGAAGGCCGAGGCCGAGGTAAAACGGCTGATAAAAGCCGTTGAAAGCTCGTTCAATGCCATAGCCCTCTTCGATCTGGAGATGAATTTCATTTATGCCAACCATGCCTTCTGCAGGCTTGCCGCGACAAATCAATCGACCCTGAAGAAGATGAATGTCAAAAACTTCCTGCCAACTGAATCTATCGACATCCTGATGGAGAAAGTCGGGCGCTCCCTGGAGGGCGAGGAATCGGAGCGATTCGAGATCGAGGTCAGAAACGCGCTCGGGCAGCCGCTCTGGGTCGAGATCGCGGGTTCAATCCTGCTGGATGACGCAGCAGAACCTGAGGGATTGCTCGCAATCATAAACGACGTCACCGAGAGAAGAACAGCAGCCGAAGCCCTGATAAGCTCCGAAGAGAAGTTCAGGACGCTGGTGGAAAGCTCAATGGACGGGATCGTGATTTTACTTGAGGGAAAGGTGGCCTATATGAACCCTGCCCTCGTCGAGCTTTCCGGTTATACCATGCAGGAGCAAATCGGCAGGAATTTCGAAGAGAACCTGGTGCCGGAGGAAAGGAAGAGAGTGCTGAGGGCCTACAAGGCCAGGATGATGGGGAAGGTCGTACCCCAGATTTACGAGACCCAATTCCTTCGGAAGGACGGAACGAGCATTCCGATCGAGGTCAACGCCACAGTCATGGAATACCGGGGCAAGCCGGCGGATTTCGTCTATATCAGAAACCTGACAGAGCGCAAACATGCCATCGAAGAGATCAGGCATACCAAGGAGCGGCTCGAATATGCACTCGGAGCAACACACACGGGCTTTGATATCATAGATAAGGACTTCAATGTGATATATGTCGACCCCGAATGGACTAAAAGCCTGGGCGATTATACCGGAAAGAAATGCTATGAATATTTCATGGGCCTGCGGAGGCCATGCGAGTCCTGCGCCATTCCCAAGGCGATGAAGACGCGCAAGAAGATAATCTCCGAGGAATACCTCAAGAAAGAGGACAGGCATATAGAGGTTCATACCATACCCTTCAAAACGGATGCCGGCGAATGGATGGTCGGGGAGTTCAATATAGACATAACCGACCGCAAGAGTATGCTGAGGAGCCTTGAGGAATCCGAGCAGATGTTCCGCAACCTGGCAGAGAACTCGCCCAACATGATTTTCATCAATAAGATGGGCCGTATCGTGTACGCCAATCAAATGTGCGAAACGCTGATGGGCTACAGTAAGAAAGAGTTCATGAGCCCGAAATTCGACCTGATGTCCATAATACATGAGGACTACAGGAAGATGATACAGCGCAACCTTCAGAAGCACTTCAGGGGCGAGGACCTCCCCCCGTATGAGTACAAGCTGGTCACCAAAAGCGGCAAGATTCTCGATTCGATAATCAACACCAAGGCGATCGATTACGGCTCGGAGAAGGCAATCCTCGGGATCGTGACGGATATAACAAATTTCAAAAAGGCCGAGGAGGAACTGAAACGCAGCGAATCCAGGTACAAAGAGCTGGCAAACGGGATTTCCAACGGCCTAGCGGTGTACCAGGCTGTCGACGGCGGCCGGGATTTCGTGTTCATGGACTTCAACCGCGCAGCCGAGGAGATCGAGGGTTTAAAGCGCTCTGACCTGCTGGGCAAACGCGTGACGGAAGTGTTCCCCGGGATCAGGGACATGGGCCTGCTGAAAGTACTGAAACGGGTCTGGAAGACGGGAAAATCCGAGCACTATCCGACCTCGTTTTACAGGGACGACCATATCACAGGTTGGCGTGAAAATTTTGTTTACAAATTACCATCCGGCGAGATAGCGGCAGTCTATGATGACGTGACGGAACGGAAGAAAAACGAGGAAATGTTGAAGGAGAAGGAGAAAAAATACAGGACGCTGATGGAGAGGGCCAATGACGCGATTTTCATTGCCGATGCAAAATCCGGCATCTTATTGGAGGTCAACCAGAAGGCCGTTGAATTGACAGGCAGGACGCGTAAAGAACTTGTTGGCATGCATCAGACGCTCCTGCATCCGCCGGAAGAAGTGAAACGGTACGAGAAGATATTCAGGGAACATGTCAGAACCGGGGCAGCCATCCAGGAGAATCTTTACGTGCTTCACAAGAGCGGCCGCAAGATCCCGGTATCCATCAGCGCCAGCATCTTCGAGCTGGAGGGCCGCACGGTCAACCAGGGCATATTTCATGACCAATCAGAAAGGATTAAAGCGGAGGAGTCGGTCAGGCAGGCCGATGAGAAGATACAGGCACTTTTCACGTCCATGGAGGACCTCGTCTTCGGGTTCAGTCCTGAGGGCATTTTCACATCCTGCCACACACCGAATTCCGGAAAACTCCTGCTGCCTTCCGAGATGTTCATGGGCAAGAGCTATTCCGAGGTAATGCCCCCCCATGTTTCGAAGTTCATAGACCGCGGCATGAAATGCAACAGGAAAAACAAGTCTTTCGATTTCGAGTATCCCCTGATTATGGAAGGCCAGGAGATGTGGTTCTCCGCCAAGATGTCCCCCGTGTTCCTCGAAGGAAAATTCAGCGGCTCGGTCGCTGTGGTCAGGGATATCACAGACCGCAAGAGGACGGAACAGGCGCTCAAGACCTCCACCGAGGAGCTGAACGCCCTGTTCCAAGCATCGACGAACGGCATCGGTGTGGAGAGGGACGGCCTGCTTTTCTTCGTGAACCCCTCCTTCGTCAGGATGTTCGGCTATGCCAATGCAGACGAACTGCTCGGAAGGCCGCTGGTGAACATAGTCTCTCCCGAGGACCGCAGACGGGTGAAAGGGTATTCGAAATCGCGATTGGCGAGCGCAGCCCCGCCCCTATATGAATTCACAGGCCTGCGCAAGGATGGCAGCACCTTCGATGCGGAAGCCTCGGTTTCTGTTTACCATATTGACAAACAGGTCTACTTCGTGGGTTTCGTTCAGGATATCTCGACAAGGAAACATGCTGAAAAAGCGCTCAAAGCGTCGGAACTGGTTTACAGGAGTCTCTACGAATCCACGATGGCGCTCGGCGACATGAGCGACCTCACCCAGATTATGGAGGTCATCGCTGCGCAAGCCAGGAACATGCTGGGGGGGGAATGTTCGACAATATACTTATGGAACGATTCTAAGGGGGTCCTGGTGCCTTACTATTCCAACGCAAAAGGCGACAAAGACAAATTCATGGCATTCGAAATCAAGACCGGGGTCGGGGTCACCGGCTCGGCCATTGAAAAACAGGAAGGCTGCTATGCCAACTACAATGATCCGAAAGCGAAAAAAGCCTACATCCCGGGAACGGGAAGGGAGAGGGACCATCTTCAATCCGTCATCGCCGCTCCGATGATGAACGAAGGCAGGCTTCTTGGGGTCATCAATGTCATTGCAGAGGAACGTGTGTTCAACGACGATGACCTGGCCAAGCTCCGAATACTCGCAAAGCAGGCAACGATTGCATACCACCACACAAGAAGCATGAATGAATTGGTGAACAGCGAGGAGCGGTTCAGGAGAATGGGCGACAATATCCATGACGGCATTACTATAATTGAGGACGGTAGGGTCACTTACATCAACGAAAGGGCCGCCGAGATATATGGTTACCCTGCCGAGGAATTGAAAGCCATGTCGCAATTGGACCTTATAATCCCGGAAGACAGGCAGCAGTTGAAGCAGATAATGGATAATGCAAGGGAGGCCGGCACGATCCCGGGCGAGATCGAATTCTGGGTGCAAGCCAAGGATGGTTCCCGCCGTTATGTCCGTTCGAGAACATCTACATCCAGGGAGGGCAGCCGAACAAGTGAATTCATAATAACGACAGACCTGACAATTCGCAAACAGGCCGAGGATGAAACCAAACGGAAGCTGATGAAATACCTTCTGGAGGACGGCAGGGTCTACCTTGTCAAAGAGTTCAGGCCGGCAATGTCGCTTGAGGCTTTCAACGATCTACTTAACCTCGAATACGCCGGGCTGGTGCTGTCACGGACCCCCAAGAAGGACCTGGCACGCTTGGTAACTGGCCCGTTCGACCACTTCTGGCTCGGCGAGCAGATCGAGGGCGAGCTTCTGTTCCAGAAAATCCTCGCCAGCATCAGCGCATTGAAGGGGAAAAGCATTGTCCTGATTGACAGGCTGGATTACCTCGTATTCAAATTCGGCTTCAAGGAAACCCTCTCCTTCATCTTCCGGTTGCGGGACACGATATACCTCAAGGAGCAGATAATCATCGTGTCGATGGACACGTCCACAATGAAGGAGGACGAGCTCAACATAATGCAAAAAGAATTCAACGAAATAGAGCTCAGGCAGATACCAAGACCCCCAGAGGAACTCTTTGAGATAGCGAAATTGATTTACGAGAGAAACAGCGCCGGAATCAAGCCGTCCTTTTCGGAGATAGGCGCCGAGCTGTCTCTGAGCAAGCCAACATTCCGAAAACGCGTGAGAAACCTTATTTCCTCAGGGTATGTGGTCGAGGTATCCAAAGGAAACCGAAAAGTTCTGGAACTCACACAGAAAGGCAGAAGCCTATTTTTCAAGTGATTGCTGTTGATATTTCATCTCTTTTCACATCGTTTTTCACTACTCTGATATACAGTGAAACCCTATATCTTCCCAATATCTCTGAAAGTCAGAGGCATTACCATGGTAAAATTGGTCACGGTCCTAGAGCAGCGTTCCTGCCCTAGTTGCAAAGGGTCCGGTAAGAACGGAGCCCATAAGAAATGCGCCTCGTGCAGTGGAACTGGCCATATCGAAGTCGAAGTTCTGAGATGATGTTCATCATTTTCACTACTTTTCACAATCTTTTTCTTAAACATGATATACTGTGAAACCCCTATTGAGGGGTAGGACGGCAAGAAACATGATGTACCGGGACCACAAGGAATACAATCAACAGCCCTCCGACCAGGATTACGAACTCCTGAGGAGCTGGCTCCGGGGCGAAACCGGCGTGGAGAGCCTGAAGAAATGGCTCAACTCGATGTACACATGACCTTCCCGTGAGCCGGGCACGTGTCTCCGGCTAAGACCATTCGCAATAACTCACGATGAACTCTTCCCCACTTGGGTGGTGCTATTCTCTCTCCAACCTAGGCATTTTGCCAAAAGGCACCACCTTTTTTTTTGGACTATGGTATAGTCAGCGGTGGTTCTGTTATTGCCTGTTTATCGCCAAACA
>DAJR01000061.1:0-10346 GCA_002496385.1 Methanomassiliicoccales archaeon UBA147
GCCTGGCCAGCCGTTCCCGTGCCCCCAGAGGTCCAGCATGTACCTTTCTGCGGGATAAGCGCCAGCCGCCCAAATGACGAATTTGCTGAGCGTCCCGGGATTCCCGAGGTCCAACTCTGCATCCCATGCGGGGTCCACCGAATCAATGCCCAGCGGGAAGGTTCCGCCTGGCAGAACCCTCGACAGGGTGGTGTCGCCAATGTCAGCCAGGTCCGCCAGGACGATGATGTCCAGTTTCGCCGACGAACCAACCTTCTGCATCTCGCGGATGTCGTCCTGCACCTTGTCGGCCAGGCTGCTGTCGCCGGACATGTAGACCATGAAGGTCCATTTCTCCCCGTCTTCCTGGGCTGAAATCAGTGGGGTCGCGAGCGTCGAAAAAAATAAAGTTATCAATATAAAAATGACTAAATAATTTTTAAAGGGGGCCTTGATCACTAATACTCCACCCCTTTCCTGGCCATGATTTTATTCATGTAGGGGTGCTTTATCTCCTTCATCTCGGTGACCGTGTCTGCCAGATCGATGAACTCGGCCGGCGCGTACCTCCCTGTCAGAACTATCTCCATGCCCTTCGGCCTCGACATCACGATATCGATGACATCGGCGGCGGTCACCAGCTTCCATTCCACGGCCACGTTGATCTCGTCGAGGATGAGCATGTCTATGTCCCCGGAGTTCACGAGGCCCCTGGCATGCTCCAATCCTTTTCTCGCCAGGTCGATGTCTATCCGCTCCGGATTCTCCTTGTCCACGAAATCGGGCCTGCCGAACTGGAGGATGTCGAAGTTGGGGATGCCCTTCACAGCTTCCAGCTCCCCGTACTTGATGTCGCCCTTCATGAACTGGATCATCAGGACCCTGAAACCGTGGCCGGCGGCGCGCATCCCCAGGCCCAGGGACGCGGTGGTCTTGCCCTTGCCGTTGCCGGTGTAGACGTGGACCATTCCCAGTCCCCTTTCGGAAGCCATGTGATTTGGTAGGGATGTTGGATATATAATGGTTTTCCGGTGAATCCTACCAACCCGGCCATAGCTTTGGCACCGGCCAACCGCCCAACACGCCCTAGTACCCAATCCCAATCTCCAAATGCCCTCAGGCTTTGGATACCGATAAAAGCACCCAGACTCCGTCCCAAGCCTCGCGACTCAACACTTAAATACTCCGAGCACCTTTTCTTCCTTGATATCAATAATATCTGTGGGATTGAGTCATGAGGAAAAAATTGTTTGCTGTGTGGGTATGTGGGATATTGGTCGTGTCAGCTTTTGTAATGTCTGCAGGTGTTGGCAATGATGTCGAAGGGAAGGAGTTTGTAAAGGATGGCACCATGTACACATCCCACGCTCCGATTTACATAAGCGGGGATGCGGATTTCGCCACCCAGGCGGACGTAGAAGGCTGGCCGGGAAACGGCACTTCATGGAACCCGTACATAATCGGGGGTTACGTCATTGATGGGAGCGTTGATTGGTATTGCATCGGAGTTGAGTTCACCTCGGTTTATTTCGCGGTGAAAGATAGTTATCTACACTCGACAATCGCGGGGATCTATCTTGATTCAGTCCAAAATGGCACAGTAGACAACAACACAATCATGAATAATGAATACGGAATCTATCTTTACAACGCTACTGGCATCACTGTCACCAGAAATAACGTTTTTTCAAACATTGAATATGGAATCTATATTGAAGTTTCCAGCGGCAACACCATATATCACAACAACTTCATCAGCAATGTGAACCAAGCCTACGGTGATGGCGCGAATCAATGGCACAACGATTATCCAGATGGTGGAAACTACTGGGACGACTACACCGGAATCGACAACTTCTCCGGTCCGGGGCAGAACGAATCGGGACCAGACGGATTTGGAGACATTTCATACGCGAACATCGGAGGCGGTATGGGCGCCCAGGACAACTATCCCTTGATGCAACCCTGGAACCCGGCATCTCAACACGTTCCGCACAAACCAATCCGCATTAACTCCAATGCCGAATTCACGTCCGCAAATGGCGTAATGCTCGGCGAGGGGTCGCAAGCGAACCCATGGATAATCGAGAACTGGGACATAAACGGCACAGGCTATGGATACTGTATCTACGTCGGTAACACCACGGATTACTTTGTAGTGAGAAATTCTTATCTACATGAGGCGAGCGGTGTTTCTAGTTGGCCGTTTTTTCCAGATTCAGGAATTGCTGTAACAAACATTACAAATGGTCTTATACAAAATAACATAGGACTGGATAATACTTGGTATGGTATTGCCCTCGATCGTTCAAATAATACTTCACTTGCGAACAATTTCATGTCAAATAACTTGGCCGGCATACATCTTGATAATTCCCATAATAATTCTTTAATTGCCAATCCAACAAATAACAATAGTTTATTTGGTATATTCCTTTATTACTCCGACAACACAATTGTTGTAAATAATATCTGTCAATCAAATGGTAATAATGGCATTTACATGACCGTGTCAAATCACAACACCATTCTAAACAACAATTGTTCGTCCAGTATCAATTATAATGGCATCTCTATTGATGGTTCCTGTGATTATAACCTAATTAAAAATAACATATGTAATGACAACGCCAATAGCGGCATATATATCGAGGATTCAAATAGTAATACAATTGAGAACAATAAATGTTCCAACAATATTGTTTATGATGGAATCTCAGTCGTTCCCTCATGTGACGACAACACAATAGCCAACAATACTTGCATGAATAATCGATTAGGTATCGGCATCTGGTCCTCGAACAGAAACATTCTCCGAAACAACAGTTGTTCGGACAATCAAAATTCTGGCATCTTATTATCCTCTTCAGATGGAAATACCCTAATAAACAGCAAATGCAGGAACAATGGCGACAATGGTATATGGGTGTACAATTCAAACAGTAATGTCATTGAAAATAATAATTGTTCCAACCATATGAACTATAATGGTATCTCTATTTCTTCATCCTCTGATGACAATATAATCGCTAATAATACATGCCTGAGCAATTTATACAATGGCATTGGATTGTGGTCTTCAGAAAGAAATATCCTTAGTAACAATACCTGCAAAGAAAATGGTGATTCCGGTATTCATCTCAGCAGTTCAGGCAACAATACCATATGGTTCAATATCGCTTCAAACAACGAATACGGCATCAACCTTGGCTCATCCTATTTCAACACAATTAAAGGCAATATAGTTGCGAATAATACTCCGTGGGGCATTTTGGTTATGTCATCAAGCAATATCACAATTGATAGCAATACTGTTGCAGACAACGACTATGGCATTACGCTCTTTTCATCGTTAAACAGCCTCATTTACCATAACAACATCATCAACAACACCAACCAAGCCTGGGACGATGGTGGAAGTAATAATTCATGGGACAATGGATACCCCTCAGGTGGTAACTACTGGTCGGATTATGCCGGGCTGGACGTCATGCAGGGACCGCTCCAGAATGTTTCGGGCGCGGACTGGATTGGCGACGTTTCCTACGATACAATTATAGGCAGCTCGGGTGCAACAGACAATTATCCGCTGGCCAGACCGACTATTGATGGCAGGGTCCAGCATTTGCCAATCCGCATAAACTCGAATGCGAATTTCGACTGGGCGCACGGGGTTGTGAACTGGGCGACCGGGGACGGGAGCGAGGAAAATCCATGGATTATTGAGAACTGGGATATTAATGGGACCGGATATGGGTATTGCATTTACATCGGAAATACCACGAACTATTTCACCGTGAGAGAGTGTTATTTGCATGAGGCGAGCGGAGTTAATTGGTGGCCATTTTACGCTGCATTTGGGGTAGCTTTGTTCAATGTTCAGAATGGTACAGTCTCCAATAACAAAGCCTCTTCGAATAGCTTTGGTATTCTTCTCTACTCCTCCAATGACAACATTATTTGTAAAAACAATGCTCCAAGCAATGTTAATGTTGGTATCTATTTGTATGCGTCCTGGTGTAATAACATCATCGATAACTCCGCGTCGTACAATCTACATGGAATTCGTCTTTACGATTCAAGTTACAACTCTTTTGAGAATAACGCGATGGATGGTGATGGATTTTACATTCTAGGTAACATCATGAACCACTGGAATACACATATAATAGGGACTTCAAATTTGGTCAATGGCAAACCCGTTTATTACTGGAAAAATCAAACAAGTGGGACTGTGCCTTTGGGTGCCGGTCAAATAATTCTTGCAAATTGTACTGAAGTAGTCATTGAACATCAGAATATCATCAATGGGTCTGTAGGTATAATACTAGGTTTCTCGTCAAATAATATCCTCACCCAAAATATTTTCTCTTCAAACACTTATTTTGGAATTTATTTGTGCTCCTCAAACAATAATATTATCCTCAATAATACTATTGAAAACAATAACGTATTAGGATTAGCATTGAACTCTGCTAGCAATAATGAAATATACCATAATAATATAATTGAGAATTTTGTTGGTGCATACGATGATAGCACCAACCTGTGGGACAACGGCTACCCGTCCGGCGGGAACTTCTGGTCTGATTACACTGGAACGGACAATTTCTCTGGCAATTGCCAAAACGAAACGGGCAGTGACGGCATTGGTGATACACCATACATGATAGAAAATAGCAATCAGGACAACTACCCTCTGATGGCTCCGTGGACTCCACCTGTGGACCTTTCAATTGCTGCTGAGGACATAACCTTCTCCAATCCTAATCCAATTCCGGGAGAAGAAATAACCATCAGCGCGAAAATATTCAATCAAAAGCAAGACATTGTAACCTTCAATATTCCTGTAAAACTTGGTTGGAACTTCATTTCTGTCCCACTTGTCCAGGATGATACTAGCACAATGGCAGTATTAGACGATAACGGTGGCGACACAACCTGGAATGTGGCCAAGTGGTATAATGCACTGGACAGGTGGGACCCATGGAAAACTTACAGACCAGGAAGCACGACCAATGACCTGAAAGATATCAACCACACAATTGGAATTTGGTTGTACATTACGAATGTTGGAACAGATGTGAATCTTACTGTAAAAGGCAGGATGCCAGCAATTACAACAATTCCTCTCTGGGATATAGAGGATCCAGAGGGATGGAACATGGTCGGATATCCTGCCAGCAATAGCACAAACCTGACCGCTGGCAATGTTAAGGCATTGACCGGATATCAAGTAACTGAAATTCTGACTTTTGAAGGAAGTGCCTTGGGTGAAGTACCTGTAGAAAATTTCACTTCGCTAAATGATTCAGATTCTCTGATAAAAGGAAAAGCCTACTGGTTCAAAGTTTCAGGGAATTGCACCTGGGCAATTGATAATGGTTTGCCAGAAAAACCTAATGCAACTGCAACAGTTTCATTCTACCTGGGCGGCATCGACGAGGCCAATCTTATTGACAGACAATACGATATTCAAGTTCCAGTTTATGGTTCCACTACTGTAACCACAAATTGGACGGTCAATATTACCGGAAATCATACGATTATCGTTGATGTCACGGATGTTGATCCAAGGGATATTAATTTGTTGAACAACACAGCCCCAAAAGACTTTATTACAGCTTCTTCTTTCAACATTCCCATCCTGCCAGGTTGGAACCTCATCTCCATCCCCCTGGAAATGGCCGATACCTCTGTTTCGAGTGTGCTGGCCTCCATCAATGGCCACTGGGACGTCGTGAAGTATTATGTCAATACCGACAAGAGCGACCCCTGGAAAACCTACAGGGTGGGAAGTTCACTGAACGACCTGACCCGCATTGATAATACCATGGGATTCTGGATTCACGCGACAATCGCCTGCAATCTCACGGTGAGCGGAACAATTCCTGTCTCTACCAGTATTCCGCTTTACGCTGGCTGGAACCTGGTTGGATACCCCACCCTCACATTCACCGAGAGCGTGGCCAATGTGTTCTGGGGCACTGGAGCGGACCGGGTCGAGGTCTGCGACCTTGCGGAACCAGGTCTGATAAAGGAGGTTGGGCCGACTTATATTATGAAGCCCGGTGAAGGCTACTGGGTCCATGTATCGGCTGATGCTATCTGGATTGTTAAGCATACAATACCCACCCCAAATGTCGCAGTGCATGATATTTCTTTTAGCAATTATCAGCCAGAAAAGGGGGAAATAATTCAGATAAATGGAGTCATTTCAAATTATGGTTCCGGGGCAATCGTGGATGTAAAATTTTATGATGGGTCGGAGAATAGTGAGAATCTTATTGGCACTGGTGTAATATCAGTAAACTCTTTGAACCAAAGCATAGCACAAATTGACTGGACTGCCACTCCCGGGGGCATTCATGCTATTTTTGTTACGGCATATCTAAACGAAACCTGGGCTTCCCAACAGGGTTGCTTTGACATGGATTTATCAGATAATTATTTGGATAGAAATATATTCGTAATTCCGAATATATTGTTAGTGGATGACGACAACCATGCCAACGACCTTAGCGATGGTGATACCGTATCATTCATGCGCGCCTCCCTAGAAGCTGCTGATTTCAACTATGATTTCGTAGTGATCGTCTCCGGCGATGGCCCCGGATATAATTATGGGGACTACCCTTTGAAGAATTATGATATTGTAATCTGGATGACTGGATACGAGAAATTGAGCACGCTCACTGTCAATGATCAGGATAATATCACATTCTTCCTGAACAACGGGGGTGGCAGCCTGTGGATGATTGGCCAGTACCTTATTGAAGATGGAAATATCCCATACGCATTCTTCAATAACATACTGCGAACGAGCGGGACTGTGTATAATGCTTTGGGACCCACGAATCCGCTGATGGGAGTCACTGGCAATCCAGTGAGTTTCCAGTGGAATGCGTCATATATCCCGATTGCAACAAGAGTAGCTGGTCAGGGGGGCAGTTGGCGCATTATTCCCGATACAAACGCTGAGATAACCTTCCGCGAACAAGACATCAATTCGACATTCGGAGATGCAATAAATTACGAAAATATTGCCAAAGATTCAAGGCTGGTGTTCTTCCCATGGGAGTTCTCGAGGATACAGAGAACCAGCGACCAGACACAGGTTGCCTACAGGGTTCTGAAATGGCTCGGCAATATCACAAGCAAATTCACGCAAGATGTGGCAATTTCCGAGCAGACCATCGAACCTGAAACTGTGTTCTACAAACAACAGGTCACCATAAAGTTCGTCGTGAGGAACAACGGAATGACTGATTACACAACAGCGGACAATCTCTGGTATATGTTAAGAATTCTGGATACTAATGGAACTGACATTGTCATTCCCGTTCTTCAACGCATCGATTTCCTGGGCATAAATTCCAATAACGCACTCACGGTTTTCTATAACTGGACTCCGCAACAAATTGGCACCTATAGGATTTCTATTACGGTCGACCCCTATAATTACATCAATGAAAGTAATGAACTGAACAACGAGATTTCCAGTTTCTGGAACCCCAGCGAGTTGAATGTTCTTTACAGGATACTGGTCGTGGATGACGACGACAGCCTTAACAATGGCGGTGGACCTTTAGCCCACAACGAGACACAGGATGTTACAAATGTGCTGGATTATCTTGGTTACAATTATGAAATATTCACAACCAATGTTGATTGGCCCGGCCCGGGTTTCGGGGATTGCGGAAACCAGACCGCACTTGATGATTACAATGCGGTTATATGGGTGACTGGGTCTGCTATAACACCGCTCATGTCTTTAGATATAATTAATATCACGTGCTACATGGAAATTGGGGGTAATTTCTGGTTGCTGGGCAATGACATTGACACATTGGGCGACCCTGCTTTCGAGCAGTCATACCTGAAAATTGCCAGTGTGGATGCGAATCATGGCATGGCTGCAACGCTCAGGGGCGTTGTGAATGATTCGGTTTCTGATGGTATGGCATACGCCTGCAACGGCGATGCCAACGCCGATATTCTGATTCCAAGTGCCGTAGGGATTGGATTCACTTACCAGAATGACGCGATGACTTACTTCAATTCTGTGCGGTACGAGGGCCCGACACCCACAAACACCACGGTACAGTACAGGAGCGCAGTCACAGCCTGGGGTCTCTCTTCCCTAACCGACCCCCTTTCCAGAGCTGAGTTCGTGTTCTTGATGCTCAGATGGTTCGATAAACCATAATAGAAGATGTGACCCCTCAATTTCAATACACATTTAAAACTCTACTATGATTGGAGGATTTTCTGTAATATTTTGAAGAGATTTTGCCATGGGCACAGGGGGGTCTTCCAGATATTTATATTTTGTACTATATTAAATCAAACATTCCAAAACCCGGCCCTTATCGATTTCTCCCTCGAATCTTTGACTGCCAATTATAACCGTCGGAATGTGCCTCACTTTCTTGCTGATCGCGTGCAAAGAGTGGCTGGCTTTTTCAATGTCATATACTTTTAGCTCAAAGTTGTGCTTCGTCCGAAGTTCTTCCAGCCATATCAAAATTTCCAATTCCTTCGCTGAAAGTCCTTCAAGGTTCCTCTCCGCGTCCCATGTCTGGCTCTTCTTCCCGTAAATCTGCCTGAACGGCGGCAGGTTCTGCCTGTGGGAATCCATCACGACCCCTTTGTTGGTGTTGACGAACAGCTCGACGATTAACTTCTTCCCTGACATGGCCTCCCCATGGTATCAATCGCCGGAAATAAAAACCTTATTACGAAAGACCGCTTGCAGGTCGGTATGAGCCATTCCAATCCGGAGCCAGTCATTATCCAAAGCCCCAGAGGCGGCCCGCTCAGCGCCGCATTCATCGGGTGCGGGGGGACTGGCTGCAACATCCTGGCCGAGGGCGAGCTTCCGGCGGAGGGGATACGGATAGCCATAAGCTCCGAGCCAGACACTATGGCATCCCTCAAAGCGGGAAAGCGCATGGTGGCCAGCGCGAGGGAGCTGGAGAGCAACGCCCTGATATCTGCCAAGGCCCTCAGGCTTGCCGGAAGCGAGTTCGAGAAGGAGCTGGCAGTTGCCCTCGAAGGCTCGGACATCGCATTCATGCTGGCCGGGCTGGGCGGGCTGAGCGGGGGCTGGGGCGCCGTGGTTGGCGCCAGGGCGGCAAGTGTCTCCAGGGGAATGGGATTCTGCGTGGCCAGCATCCCGTTCTCGGTCGAGGGCGGCACAAGGAAGGACCGTGCCGCGGCCCAGCTGAGGGCGCTGATGCAGGTCGCCGATGCCACGCTCGTGATACCCAACGACATGATACTGGCCGAAGCCCCAAACATCCCGATCAACAGAGCCTTCAGGGTGATGAACAGCGTGCTGGCATCCCCGGTCAGCCTGCTACTGAAATCCGTGGGAAAGGATGACATCGGCCAGGTTAGGGCGCTTCTCTCCGCAGGAAAGGTCCTGGCCATGGACTCGGCCGAGTGGGACAGGGAGAATGCGGAGTTCGCTGTCGCGGAGCTCCTCGGAAAATCCAGATGGCTGGACCTGAAGTCCAGGCAGGCGAAATCTGCCATCCTGTTCGTCGAGGGCAGGGGGCTTTACGACGACCTGATGGAGCTCGGAAAGTCGTTCTCCCGGGTGACGGGAAATGGCTGCCCTCTAATCGTGGCCAGCGCCGGCGAGAGGAAGGCCGGGCTCAGGGTCACTGCGGTGGTGGGATTCTGAGACTCATCGGGCTTTTTCTTGCTCTGGTTCTGCTGCTGGCGGCAATGCCCGCCCTTGGCCAGGAGGTCCCTGAGCCCATCGAGGTCCCTCCGGCCGGATATGAAGCCACTGACACGATTCCCTTCGACGACCCGTGGAAATATTATGTGATACATGTCGGAGCGGGCCAGGAACTCACTTACGAGTTCCAGGTGATTGGCGAGGGCAACATCTCGGTGTACCTTTCCCCGCGCGACGACCCTCTCAACTACCTTGTGTCGTTCAGCTCCCCGCAGGCCGTCACCAGCTTCTCGAGGACATTCCCGCCGGACTACGGCTTCGCCAGGGAATATTTCATCCAGGTGAATTCAACGGCCGGCATCGATGTGGAATACACGGTGAGCATACACACCCGGGATGTCGCAACGGATTACACGCTCCAGTACATTCTGCTGATAGTCGGATTCGTCGCCCTGGTAATCTTCAGCTACAAGCTGGTGCTGTGGCAGGAGAAGAACGAGAAAGAGGCGAGGAAGAAGAAAAGAAGGGGCAAGCGGGGAAAGTAAACGATTTTCGATTTGGGGATTGTAGATTTTAGATTTACGGACGAACTGGCTGTCGTAGGAATTCACTGGAATGGTGTCTAAATAACGATTATATGGGTCTGGGTCTAGGAACTGGGGTCTAGGGACTAGGG
>DAJR01000061.1:10369-11287 GCA_002496385.1 Methanomassiliicoccales archaeon UBA147
TTTCCATGCAAAGACCCTAGCCCCTTTGTTCCATTCTGTAAGCAAAGACCCTAGCCCCCGTTGCCTAAAAGAAGTGAAAAAACAGTGAATAGTGAATAGTGAACAACAATCTAAAATCGAAATATAGGAAAGTATTATTAATGCCAGGATTCCATACTGGTAATCATGGCAGAGAGATACGAATTGATAGACCACACCGCCGACATACTGCTCAGGACCAAGGGAAAGGACCTGAACGAGGCGTTCGAGAATGCCGCCTACGCCCTGTTCGACACGATGTGCGACGTTTCAACCGTCAAGCCATCCAAGGTGAAGAAGGTCGAGTGCGAGGCCGATGACCCGGGCCAGCTTCTGGTGGACTGGCTGTCGCGACTGCTTTTCCTCTGCGACGTTGACGACATGCTCTTCTCGGAGTTCGAGGTTCGGATAACAGGGAAGAAGCTCACAGCCAGGATAAAAGGCGAGAAGCTCGACGCCGACCGGCACCACCTGAAGACGGACGTCAAGGCCATCACCTACCACATGCTGGAAGTCGACCCGGTGAAGAACACGGTCCAGGTTTTGCTGGACATATAGAGGGTCTAGGGGCTTTGCTTATAACATGGGATAAAGGGTCTAGGGGCTTTGCATGGAAAATGGAATAAAGGGTCTAGGGTCTGCTGGCTGTCGTGAACAGCCAGCAAAAAACAAATATTACCAACCCTAGTCCCCAGACCCTAGACCCTAGACCCTAGACCCCTGGAATCACAAAGATAAACAACTCTTTAAAGCCGGTAGTTTACTGCCTCGCATAGCTGAATGCCAGGCCATTGATGGCCTGGATGAAAGCATTGGGCAGTAAACGCGAAATACCGTTGCATGCCGTTCTCATATAATCAAAGCAAATCGAAGCCGTCCAGCTTCGATATTCAGGCATGC
>DAJR01000061.1:11295-38684 GCA_002496385.1 Methanomassiliicoccales archaeon UBA147
CTTTCGCTAACCATACTTGGTTAGCGTTAAGACGAGGCTATGCCTCGCCTGTTTAGGGGCTGGTAGTTTATTCTTTTTTCTGCTTCTTCAGGAACAGCATCAGCTTTATCTCCTCGGGGGAGAAGCTGGTGTTCTGCCTCAGCTCCTTCTCGTTGCCCCTGGCCAGTAACTTCAATGTCGGGGGCTTCCCCCTGGTGAAGAGGAACAGCCTCTTCATCGCGTCCGGGTCGATGTCGGGCGTCCCCAAAATAGTCTGGCAGTGGCGGATGTCGAGGCCCCTGATGTGCACCTCCCCGACTGAGCCGTCATGCTGGTCGATGATCGTGTAGAACCTGTTGTAGGACGGCGTGTCCTCTCTCACGGTGACCAGCAGCTTGAACCCCGGGATGGCCTTGATGGCGGAGACGAAGCCCGTAAGGAACTCGACCGTCTCCTCGCTGGCGCCGAAATAACCGTCCAGGACGAGGATAATCTTGCTCCCGCAGAACTGCTCGGCGAGCTTCTTCGGGGTCCTGGCCGATATGTCGAAATCCGTTTTCAGTTCCGTGGCGGTGTCAGTGATTGCCTTCAGAAGGCCCGGGAGGTCCTTCCTGGCCTCCACCCATGCGGCGGACCAGCGTTTGTTGACCTGCCGGACGAAATGCGAGGCCAGTGCCGAGGTTCCGTAACCCCGGCTGCCGTAAACAGCGATAACTCTGATCCTGGCGTCATCCAGCATCGCGTTCAATTCAGCCAACTCATTGTCCCTGTCCACGAATCCAGTCACGTCCGGAACGGGTCCCGAGATTCCACATTTCGCGGGCGGCGCTGACGCTTCCCCGGCCAGCTCTCTCAGGACGGGCAACAGCGGGCCTTTCGCGGAATCCAGGATATCGCCGACGCTGGCGCTTCCCGCGGACGTGCAGACGGTCGAACCTTTCAGATGCCGCAGGACCGCGTTCGCCTCCTCAACGCCGCTCTGGGTAAGAAAATAAACATTGTACCGGCGCTTCTCCCCGACGACATGGCTCTTTGCCGTGCCCAGGAAATTCCTCCCTTCCAGGCCTTTCAGCGTCCTCGGGATGTGCGTGAGCCGCAGCCCTGTCGCCTCGGAGATGCCCTTCTGGGTCATGGCCTGCGGGAATTCCTTGTCGTCCGCATGGTGCATGTAATCCCGCAGGTGGATGAGTACGCGGTCGGTCGCGGTGAGGTCAAGACTGGATTTAGAATTCATCGGACTGGATATGGGGACTCTAAGATAAAAAGGCTTGTGGCACGGGCTGGACAGAATGGGGCGCAGCCCAATCTACAAGTGTCTTAGTTATCCGACTATCTCTACAACCAGCTCTTTTTTTGAGTTAATTCCCCAGTTGGCGATGGTCCCTTCCTCCAGCCCCGCAAACTGCGCAAGTTTGGAGGGGATGGTCATGGTCAGGCTCTTCCCGACCTTGCGAATCTTGACAGTCAGTTCCTTCTTCTCGATGGCTTTGGCTATCTCCATGGCTTTCTCTGCATCCAGAGGGTGAAGTATTTCCTCACCGCATTTGACGCATTTCCAGCCCCGGACCGGAATATCTTTCCAGTTGGTCTTGATATTCTTGGTTTCGCCGCCGCACGGGCACTGGACCTTTATCTTGTCCATCGGGTCTGTTTTTTTTCTCATTTTCTGCCTCCTTTCAGTTGGTGAAGCTTCCTCTTTGACGCGGTGAATGTCCCAACGTGCGTAAGGACCAGGTGCTCACCTGTGTCCGCAACCACCACCTTGACTATCGTTTTTCCTCTCTGGATGCAGCGTTCATATATGTTCTTTTTCCGCTTGCTCCGGAAGCAGTCGAATCCTTCTTCAAGGATCTCGGCAACATCGTCGAGGAATATGTCAAGGTCGAACATCTCATCCTGAGACGCCCTGGTCGGAAGTATCGGCTTTCCACGCCATGTAGCTAGCAATATATGTCACCAACATACATCAAGGATATACATCTATAAATATATTCCGCCGTAAGTCACAGAAAAAGCCTAAAAATTGCCCACCAAGTTTCCTCCTGAGAAGGGAGATTATTCATGGGATGGCGTGGAGGTTATATTCATGAACATCACATAAGTCAAGTCCTTGTTGGTGAATATGCGTCGAATACGATTTCAATTGATTGCATCAAAGTAATTAAGATAATTGGAAATAGTGTTCGATTTTTATTGTTGTTGGGTGGGGTACATCAACGAAAGTATATAATGTTCAATTTCCATTACCTTTGTATTGGGAGAGGGGCTACTATTCACAAAGATAAAATTGAAAATCATCAAATTTTTGGATTAATATGTGCAATTATTGGTGTGCTATTTATCCTCATATTTTTAAATTTTTATTATATTGCAGTAAATGATGGTAAGGATGATTCGAGTTACTCAGAAATATATTTCCTTTTTTTTGGATTTAATTTTATATTATTAGGTATAATTATTTCCTTGATTGGAAAAGCAAGAATAAATTTAATACGTAACCAACCTATTTATAATGGAATTATTGGCGTTTCAATAATTTTTTATTCTATAATTTCAGTTACATCCATGGTTGAGGCAATATCCGAACCTCATGGCGCGACTGATATGGACTGGATTGTGATTGTTTTCATTATTTTAGGTTTTTTCTATTTCAACATAGGTTGTACCATCCTCTTGAGTCTTCATCGTTTGGCATTAGTTCTCTCCCTTGGCCCATTCATTGTTTCGATTCCATTCTGGATTATTATAATAATAACTTCTGGATTCGATTTTAACCTCAATTCTTTCTTCTCTATTCTGTTCTTTTCATTATGTTTAGTTCCAACGATGGTTTTCATATTTTCGCTCATAAAATGGTGGGCACACAGAAAATCTCATTTCTCTCTGAGTTCAGAAAAATAGAATTGAAATGCTAGCAAATTCTAGTTTCCGCCGTTCCCTGACGGCGGAACAACATTCGCGTTCTCCAGTCTGGAGTGTATCTTCACGCTCATGTTGTCCCCGACGATGCTGCCTATGAGGGAAACGTCCTCCTCAATCTGGCAGTTCCGGGATATCACGCTGTCCGTTATCTGGGTCTGCCACCCGACCTTGCTCCCGTCCAGGATGATGCTGTCCTCTATCTTCGCGTCCCTGTCGATGAACACGTTGTTGTAGATGCAGGACCGCTCTATCACGGAGCCGGCGCTGATGTACACGTCGTCGCCGATGTAGGCCGGGCCGATTATTTTCACGCCCTTCTCGATGGTGGAGTTCTTGCCCAGCATAATGTTGCCCTTGGTCTTTATCTTGTCGAGGACTATCTTCTGGCCCTCCTTCTCCACTATGTCCAGGCTGGCCTGCAGGAGGTCATGCGGCTTCCCGATGTCCCTCCACACGCCCTCGACCGCCCTTCCGTAGAGCGCCTTCCCGTCCTTGAGCAGGGCCGGGAAAACCTGTTTCGAGAAATCGTACATCTGGTTGGCGGGGATGTAATCGAGGATTTGAGGTTCGAGGACATATATTCCGGCGTTTATCAGATTGGAGAAAACCTCCTCCTTCTTTGGCTTCTCAAGGAATTTGATTATGCGGTCTTCCTTGTCCAGGCCCACGATGCCGAAATCGGTCGGGTCCTTCACCTTGGTAAGCGCCATTGTGGCCAAAGCTCCTTTCTTCTTGTGGTAGTCGTACAGTGCGCCGATGTCGATGTCTGCAAGTACATCCCCGCTCGCCACGACGAAGGTGTCGTCCAGGAAGTGCGAGACTTTCTTCACGGCGCCCGCGGTTCCGGCCGGCTCGGCCTCGAAGGAGTACAGGATGGATGACCCGTAGCCGGCGCCGTCGCCAATCCTTTTGATGAGTGTGTCCGAAAGATAACCTGTTGTGATAATGTGTTGGTCGAAGCCCCCCTTGACAAGCGACCTCATGACATAGTCGATGCACGGCTTGCCCGCGACCGGGATCAGGGGTTTGGGGCGGTGCTCGGTGAGAGGTCTCAGGCGCTTGCCCACCCCTCCCGCCAGGATCACGGCCCTTTTCAAAAAATTCACCTTATCTCGAGCTTGCCCTTCTTGAGAAGTGTTTCGAGGGCGTCATCCGCGGCGGCCTCCAGCTTCTTCTCGTCGGTCAGCGCCATCCTCACGGCCTTGTTCTGCTGCGATATCAGCTGTCTGGATTCCCTAATTTCGTCGCGCTTGAGATTGCGTGCAGTCATGATCTTGTCGCGCATCTCGTTGGCCTTCTGGTGGAATTGGTCAGCCCTTTCCTTTGTCTTGACATAGGAATCGTGATTCTTGTTGGCCTCGGATATGAGGTGGGAGATGGATTTGCTCATGAGCGTGATGCGGTCATGTATCTCGTTGGACTGCTTGGAGAATTCCACGACCTTCGCGTGCTCTTCGTCAGCCATCTTGAAGAGGAGCGTGATCTTCTCGTCAACGTCCTTGACCTCGGAAAGGATGGCGTCCTGCTCGCCCATTATCGACTCGAGCCTTTTTATCTCGGTGTATTGTTTCTTGAGGTTCTTGAGGAGCTCGTTCTCCTCCTCGATGGTCAGGACTGTGGTCTCCTGTTTCAGTTCGAGCATCTTGGCATCCGCGCGGATGGTGTCGATGTCCCTGTCCAGGTCCTTGTGGATTCCTTTGCGCTTGCCCTTCTTCTGCTCGATGAGGGCTTTGGCCCTGTCCTGGTGCTGGTTCCTGAGTTTCTTGTGGTGGCGCATCTTCTTGACTATGGCGTCGCGCTCGTCCCTCAGGTCCTTTATATCTTCGACTATGTCGCGCCTTTCGTTGTTGAGGGTGTCCCGGGCGTCGGCAAATTCCCTGGCCTGGTCATTCAGCTCGTTCCGCTTGTCGATGATTCCTCTGTAGCGGATTTCGGCATTCTCCTCTTCTGAAACTTTCGGTTTCTGCATTCAAAACCTCTCGCACAAGGATACGGGCATAACGAGGTTGTATTAATAACATTTTCTCTGGACGGAATTCCTTGGAACAATTGAATGGCGACAATGCATTCCTGTGGTGGCACATACAAAATGCAGAACGTATCCGTTATATACCGGAACCAATATCAATCGCCCGCATGATTGAGTCTGTAATTTCGCTTGAACCTCCGGGAGCCTGGATATCTTCGATCATCGCCAAATTCGGAATAGAGATAAAGATACTCAACACGCTGCCCCACGGAAAGGCCGGTGTCCAGGACCTCATCGAGATGAAGCTCAACAATGCAGACATCGACGAAGTCAGAAAATTCCTCAAGAAGCAGGACGGCATAGAGCTTGTCGAGCTGGAAGCGGTCGAGTCGGACCGGGCTATCGGCGTCGTGAAGTCCGCCGAGTGCTTCGGCTGCAGGGAATTGCTCTCCACCGAATGCTTCATGGTATCGGCCAGCTCCAAGGGCGACGGCCGATTGGAATACACGATAATCTCCAGCAGGAACCAGTGCCTCCGCCAGCTGATGGCCAAGCTCGAGGCGGCCAATGCCTCACCCAAACTCGTCAAGATGAAGAAGCTCACCAAAGAGGAGATGCTCACGGACAATCAAGAAAAAATCGTCAAGATGGCCTACCAGAGAGGGTATTACGATTTCCCAAAACGCATCGGCGTCAAGGACCTGGCGCAGATATTCAGCATATCCCCTGCCACCCTGTCGGAGATACTCAGGCGCGGCCAGAAGAAGATTATTGAGAGCTATTTCGAAGGCCGCTGAGACCCGCGGCCTTTATAGCGTTCGCCACTTCGGCCAGTTGAGCAGGCGTAAGTGTGATGGGGCGTTCGTTTTTGAAGGGGAGCTCCTCGGCCAGGCCTTTCGCGCTTTCCTTGCTGAGGCCAAGCGCCGCATGCTCCGCCGAGATGCCGTTCCTGACCTTGCGATTCTTGTGGGAGAACAGAATTCTGACTGTTTCCTTGTACAGACTTTCGTCCGCTATTTCAAAATCAGGTTTCCTGGGAACCATCTCGACGATGGCCGAATCCACTTTTGGCACTGGGTGGAAGCATCCCCTGGGCACGCTCCTGACAATCTCCGATTTCGCGCGGTAAGCGACCATCACGGATATCCTCGAGTATTTCCTCTCGCCCGGACGGGCGACCAGATGCTCGGCGAACTCCTTCTGGAACATGAGCAGCGCCTTCCTGAAGCCCGCGTCCAGCAGCCTCATGGTGATGCCAGAAGATATTTGATAAGGGAGATTGCTGACAACGACATCGAACTCCGGCAGCTCGACCTCCATTGCGTCGCCCTGGATGACATCGATGCCCCTCTTCCGAAGGTCCGCGGCGAACCTTCTGTCCAGCTCAATCGCGGTAAGACGCCCGCCTGCCGCCGAGAGCCTTTCGGTCAGTATGCCAAGCCCCGGCCCGATCTCCAGCACCCTGTCGGAACTCAGTATCCCTGCGCGGGCGACCATCCAGTCCGCGACCGAGGCATCCGTCAAAAAGTTCTGTCCAAGGTTCTTGGAGGGGCGGACGCCGAGTTTTCTCAGTTCGCCCCCGACGCCCGGCGAAGTCATGTTGCATCTGTAAGCGGACCATTTATAATATCTTTCCCAGCTATTGATAAATAACTTATACCGCCTTGTATTATTGGTGCCGTTGCTCCGGATGAGGGGCATGAGGTGAAGTGATTTGACGTTCACAACGGCGGGAAGGCCACTGTCCCGGAGACTGTTTTTCATGGGTTGCTGCGGAGGTGCGCCGATTGCCTGAAGCGCCCAGGAGTGAGATCCTCAAATCCATAAGGGATGCAGAACTGGCAGGGGCCAGGAGGGAGGCGAAGGCCCAGGAAGAATCTTCGCGTATGAGGGACGCGGCGCAGGCGGAATCCGCCGTCATCGTCGAACAGGCCGAGAAGGATGGCAGGGCATCGATGAGGCAGGCCGTTGAGGCTGCAAAGGCAGAATTGGCGACGCTCAGGAAAGAACGCGTCGCGGAGGCGATGGACCTGTCCCGGGGCAGGGAGAACGCGGCCATGTCCAGGATCCCCCGGGTTGCCGAATTTGTACATGAGAAATTCTCGAAGGAGCACAATGTTAAAAACTGAGCGGATGACAAGGGTGCTTGTCATGGGGACAATGGACGCGATCCGCGAAACCGTGGATTACCTCTACGGAACACAGTCCTTCCACGTAGTGGATTTCAAGAGGGACGAGGTGCACGACATCGGGACCCCCCTCGCGGAAGCGAACGAAGCCAGCGCCAAACTATTGAAGATGATGAGCGTTTCTTCCAGCCTTGATGTCGAAGAACCTTCCACTCCCCAAAAGGTGCCGGTCGATAAGATTCGCAGGGAGCTGGATGCGGCGCTCACACATATGGAACTGGAAATCAGCGCGGAGATGCATGCCAGGAAAGGAATAGAAGACCTGCTGTCGCAAAAAAAGGCCATGCTCGCGTCGATCTCCCCCTTTTGCGAGCTCGATTTCCGACTGGACCTGCTCACCCACCTTACCTCCGTCGCGGTCCTCTCAGGCAGGCTCAGGGGCAACCCCGAGGGGGATTTGAAGGCAATCACGGACGCTTACGGGATGTTCAACAGCCAGGACATAACAGTCGTCCTGATCGGCAAGGAACATGCCGAACCGGCGATGAAGGCGCTGTCCGCCCGCGGATTCGCCGAGGTCAAGATCCCCCAGCTGGATGAGGTACCGGCGGATGCAATGGGCAGGCTCAACCGCGAGATAACGGAGTTGGAGGCCAAGCTGGCAGAGGTCGAAGGCCGGCTGGGCAAACTGAAAACAGCCAACAGCCAGTTCATCACGGCAGCGCTCGAGAATCTCACGATAGAGGCCAACAAGGCCGAAGCCCCTCTCAGGTTCGGCACGGCCAGATTCACGTTTCTCATAGACGCCTGGGTTCCGACCCGGCAAATGGAGACTCTCAGGAAAGGGCTTGCCGGCATCAGAAGCGGAGCCGTGGACATGGTGCCAATAGCAGCCGAGGAAGGGGAGGACTCCCCGCCCATCCTCATGGACAATCCCAAAGCCGCCAGGCCGATGCAGATGCTGTTGGAGATGTTCTCCCTTCCGTCCTACAACGAGATAGACCCGGCGCTGTTCATGTTCGTCACATTCCCCCTATTCTACGGCCTCATGCTTGGCGACATCGGCTACGGCGTCGTGATTCTGATTTTGGTCCTGTCCGGCGGCCTCACGAAGCTCATGAACAGGCTGGGCATGTCCGGAGGAGCGCCCGGGCTCAACAAGATTCTCCTGTACTGTTCCATCTCCTCGATAATATTCGGATTCCTTTTCGACGAGATATTCGGGTTCGAGATACTGGGACATTACTTCAGCTTCACGCTGTTCGACATCCATTTCCCCGTGCACAGGGGCGAGACCGAGATGGTCGCCCCCATGCTGATACTGTGCGTCTGGATAGGCATCGGCCACCTGATGCTCGGGTACATCGCCGGTTTCAGAAACGTTTGGGTGCAGCACGGCCTCAAGCACGCCATACTGGAGAAGGGGGGCTGGTGCCTGATACTGGTCGGGCTGACCCTGTTCGCATTCTCCGCCATGCCGAGGCTGATATCCGGCGAAGGGATACAGTTCAACGACCCGCAGGCGATAGCAGGCATCGCATTGCTGGGCACGGGCGTCGCCATGGCTTTCGCGGTGGAAGGGATAAACACCCTGCTGGAATTGCCCGGACTGAGCGGCAACCTGCTGTCCTACACCAGGATTTACGCCATCGGGCTCTCCTCGATCGGAATCGCGCTGGCGTTCAACGAGAACCTGGCAATGCCCGCGATAGAGTCCGGCGGATTCGGCATTATCATAGGGGTCGCGGTGCTGATTGGCGGCCATGCCCTCAACCTGGCCCTGGGGATAATCGGGCCCCTGATACAGACACTGAGGCTGCATTACGTGGAATTCTTCACGAAGTTCTACAAGGGCGGAGGAATCAAGTTCAACCCGTTGAGATATGTGAGAAAGCATACAAAGGAGGTATAGGAAATGGTATTGTTGGAAGGAGCAGGAGCAGTTGCCATGGCAGCGGCCGCAGTTATCGGCCTCGCAGCACTGGCGACAGCCTGGGCGGAAAAGGAAATAGGCTCGGCAGCCGTTGGCGCCATGGCGGAGAATGACAAGATATTCGGAAAGGCCCTGATTTTGATGGTCATTCCGGAAACCATCATCATCTTCGGTTTCCTGATAGCCCTGCTGATAGTCGGAAAAGTCTGAACGAAGTGAGCAGATGAGTCTTGAAAGAATAGTGAGCAAGGTAGAGCAGGACAGCAAAGCCGCCGAACAGGTCATCCTCAAGGAGGCAGCCCGCTCGAGGAGCGAGTTGCTGGCACAGGCCAAACAGACAAGGGATGATATCCTTTCAGGCTACCGCCAAAAGGCGGACCGGACCATCGCGCAGATGCGCACGAGGGAGGAAGCCGGCCTTGAGATGGAAGTGAAAAAGAGGATGCTCGCATCCAGGAGGAAGGTGCTCGACAGCGCTTTCCTGGGCGTGATGGAGCATTTCGCCAACCTCCCGGCCGCCTCAAAGAAGAAGATCTACGCAGCACTCATGGACTCGGCCTCAAGGGACCTCCCGCGCGGCAAGGTTCGGTGCGTCAAAGGCGAGGAATCCCTGTTCTCGGGCTTCCCTGCATATGAAAAGGGTGCTCCCATCGAAGGCGCGGGCGGTTTCATACTGGAGAGCCAGGACGGGCGCCTGGAGATAGATATGCGGTTCGAGGTTCTGCTGAAAGACATATGGGACAGGAACCTGGGCGAGATATCGGCCAGGCTATTCGACGAAGGGGCGCCGCGATGAGGATTCCCACGCCGCAGGCAACCGCAACAAGGTTGAGGACCGGCATCGCGTCCCTGAACAGGGGCAACTATCCCTATGTCACGGCCAGGGTAAGGGGAAAGAAAAGGAACCTCCTGACCGTCGACACCTACCCCAAGCTGATGAAGATGGGCACGTCCCAGATAGCCAGATTGCTCAGCGAGGGCGCCTACCACAAAGAGATGACCGAACTCGCCAGCAGGTATTCCGACAACGAGCTTGTGGAACGGGCGCTGTACCTGAACCTTGCCAGGACCTACAGGGAGATACTCGGGTTCAGCAAGGGCAATCTGAAGGCGATACTCGACGCCTACCTGGACTGGTGGAACGTGTACAACATCAAGGTCATCCTCAGGGGGATCCACCACGGCATCCCGAAGTCCGAGATAAAGGGCTATCTGGTGCCTGCCGCATCCCTGGGCAGGGATTTCCTTGAAGGACTGGCGGAGCTGGAGACCGTGGAGGAAGTGCTGGCCGAGCTTGGAAGACGCGGTTACCGCATTCCGCCGGAGACGGACGTCTGCCAGATTTCTGACGAGAACTGCGGGCTGAGGCCGGTAGAGGATTTCTATGATCGTTCCTATTATGCCCTGCTGCTCGAATCCGCCAGGGGTCGCTCGAAACCGGCAAAGATATACCGGACCCTGGCCAGACGGACCATCGACGTCGTCAACGCACATAACCTGATGGAGATGCTGCAGGACGGCGTGGACCCGGCCAGGTTCAGGGAGTACATGGTCCCGGGCGGCGAGAAGCTGACCGTTGACATGCTTTGCGAGATATCCGCCAGGAAGCCCGAGGAAGCCCTGCAGGCCGTGAAGGACGCGCTCGGTTCCGATCTTGGGGGCGTGGACGCATCCTCCGCCAACCTGATAGCCATCCAGCTGGACAATTACCTGATGGACTTCTCGGAGAAGCTGTCCAAGATCTATCCGCTGTCCATAGTGCCAGTCATCGATTTCATAATAAGAAAGGAGAAGGAGACGAAATACCTCAGGGTCATCGTCAAGGGCAAGGAGCACGCGCTTCCCGAAGAGAAGATAAGGAGGCTGCTGGCAGTATGATGAAGATTGCCGCGGTGGGCAGCGAGGCCTTCGTGCTGGGCTTCAGGCTCGCGGGCGTGAGCGACGTGTTCGCCTCCAAGCCGGAGAACATAGAATCCACCATACGGGCGGCGATCCAGGGGGACCGCTTCGGCATACTGATTGTCAACGAGGGCGAGGTCGGGCACGTATCCGATTCCATGAAGGAGCTGATGCTCAGGAGCATCAAGCCAGTAATAATCAAGATAGGCGGGGAGGAAGAGGAGCTGAGGAACAAGATCAAGGCAGCTATCGGGGTGGACCTGTATGCATCAAGCTGATGAAATTCCAGAGGTGAGTCAATGAACAGGAAAGGCGAAGTCTACAGGGTCGCGGGGCCGGTCGTGACTGCAAAGGGGATTTCTCCCAGCATGTCGGACGTGGTGCTCGTGGGCAACGAGCGGCTGATGGGCGAGGTCATCAAGATAATGGGCGACCAGTCGGTCATCCAGGTTTACGAGGAAACTTCAGGCATCAAGCCGGGCGAGCCCATCGAGGAAACAGGCGAGGCGATGATGCTGGAGCTCGGGCCGGGCCTTCTGGGCACGGTCTATGACGGCATACAGCGACCGCTCTCCGTGCTGATGGAGAAGGAGGGCACGTTCATCCGGAGGGGCGCGACCGCGAACGGCCTGGACAGGGAAACGAAATGGCCTATCTCAATAACAGTGAAACCAGGCGACCAGCTCAAGGGCGGCGACATCATTGCGGAGACCAAGGAGAAGAACGTCGTCCACAGGATAATGGTGCCCCCGAACCTCGGCGGCACGGTAGCCCAGGTCTTCCCGGGCGAGAAGACCGTGGATGAGGTAATAGTCAAGCTCACGAACGGCACGGAGCTCAGGCCGATGCACAGATGGCCGGTGAGGGTCCCGAGGCCCGCGACAGGCCGCCTGATGCCCGATGTGCCCCTCACCACCGGACAGCGGATACTCGACACGATGTTCCCGCTGGCCAAGGGCGGCACTGCCGCGATACCCGGGGGTTTCGGTACTGGAAAGACCGTAACGCAGCAGCAGCTGGCCAAATGGAGCGACGCTGACATAGTGATATACGTCGGTTGCGGCGAGAGGGGCAACGAGATGACCGAGGTACTCACGGAGTTCCCTGCGCTCACCGACCCGAAGACCGGGGACGCGCTCATCAACCGCACAGTCCTCATAGCCAACACCTCCAACATGCCGGTCGCGGCCAGGGAGGCGTCTGTCTACACCGGGGTGACCATCGCGGAGTACTACCGGGACATGGGCTACGACGTCTCGCTGATGGCCGATTCCACATCCAGATGGGCCGAGGCCATGAAGGAGATATCATCCCGACTGGAGGAAATGCCCGGGGAGGAAGGCTATCCCGCATACCTATCTTCCAGGCTGTCCCAGTTCTATGAAAGGGGAGGAAGGACAAACAACCTGAACGGCACCCGGGGTTCGATATCCATCATCGGGGCGGTCTCCCCGGCAGGCGGCGATTTCTCCGAACCGGTCACACAAAACACACTCAGGATTGTCAAGGTATTCTGGGCCCTGGACACAAAGCTGAGGGAGAGACGGCATTTTCCCGCCATCAACTGGCTCACATCCTACTCTCTTTACAGCCAGACCCTGGAGGGCTGGTACCAGGACAATGTGGACCCCGAGTGGAAACAGCTCCGCGAATGGACCATGTCACTCCTGCAGAAGGAAGCGGAGCTGCTCGAGATAGCCCAGTTGGTGGGCACGGACGCGATGCCCAAGGAGCAGCGCCTCACCCTGGAGATGGCCAGGATGGTAAGGGAGATATTCCTCCAGCAGAGCGCGTTCCACGAGGTGGACACCTACAGCTCGATGAAGCGCCAGTTCACGCTCCTCAACTGCATCAAGATATACTCCGACGCCGCCGCCGCAGCCCTTGCCAGGAACGTCAGCCTTCACGACATCGCCTCTCTCCCGATTAGGACCGAGCTGACCAGGGCGAAGTTCGAGAAGGACATGGACACGATACTCGCATCGCTGGCCACAAGGATACGGCCGGAGATGGAGAAGCTGAAGGAGGCCGCCGCATGAAGGACTACAGGACCATAACCAAGATAGCCGGCCCGCTGATTTTCGTGGAAAAGACCGACCCGGTGATGTTCGGCGAGATCGCCAACATCCTGCTCCCGGACGGCACTGTGAAGCGCGGCCAGGTCCTCGACACATCCAGGGACCAGGTGGTCGTCCAGATATTCGAGGGCACCGCCGGCATAGGAATTTCGTCCGGCGTGAGGTTCCTCGGCGAGACACTGAAGATGCCGGTCTCAAGGGACATAATCGGCAGGATACTGTCCGGTTCAGGCGACCCGCTGGACGGAGGCCCCCCGGTTATCCCAGACAAGAAGCTGGACATCAACGGCTCAGCCATCAACCCCTATGCCAGGGAGAGCCCCAAGGAGTTCATCCAGACCGGGATATCCACCATCGACGGCACCAACACCCTGGTGAGGGGCCAGAAGCTGCCGATATTCTCTGGTTCGGGACTGCCCCACAACGAGATGGCGCTCCAGATAGCCAGGCAGGCCAAGGTTCTGGGCACGGGCGAGGATTTCGCAGTGGTGTTCGCGGCCATGGGCATCACGCACGAGGAAGCGGAGCATTTCATGGACGATTTCGAGAGGACGGGCGCCCTGAAGCGGGCTGTCGTCTTCCTCAATCTGGCAGACGACCCGGCCATCGAACGCCTCATCACGCCCAGGCTTGCGCTGACGACCGCGGAATATCTCGCGTTCGACCTGGACATGCACGTGCTGGTGATAATGACCGACATCACGAACTATTGCGAGGCACTGAGGCAGATAGGCGCGGCCAGGGAGGAGGTGCCCGGCAGGCGCGGGTACCCTGGCTACATGTACACCGACCTCGCGACGCTTTACGAGCGCGCGGGAAAGGTCAAGGGCAAGAAAGGGTCCATCACCCAGATACCCATCCTCTCGATGCCGGGCGACGACATCACCCATCCGATCCCCGACCTCACCGCCTACATCACGGAAGGCCAGATAGTGGCCTCCCGGGAGCTTCACATGGGCGGGATTTATCCCCCGGTCAATGTGTCGGCTTCCCTGTCCAGGCTGATGAACGCCGGGATAGGCCCCGGAATGACAAGGGAGGACCACAAGGTCGTCTCGGACCAACTTTACGCCGCTTATGCCAGGGGCAAGGACCTGAGGGGCATCGTGGCCATCGTCGGGAAGGAATCCCTTTCCGAGAAGGACGCGAAGTTCCTGGAATTCGCAGACCTGTTCGAGAAGAGGTTCATAAAGCAGGATGCAAACGAGAACAGGACCATCGAGGGAACCCTGGAGCTTTCCTGGGAGCTGCTGAACAGCATACCCGAGGATGAGCTGTCCAGGATAGACGCCAAGTTCATACAGAAATACCATCCCGCCCACAGGTCAGCGGCTCAACCGGCGAAGCAGGCGCCCCCCGGGAAAGCCGCCCCCAAGGCGAAGGCGCCGGCCCCCAAAACGGCGCCCCAGAAGAAATAGAGGTCTGAAATGCCAGCATTGGATGTGAAGCCCACCAGAACCGAACTCCTCGGGATAAAAAAGAAGATAGCAATCTCGGAGAGCGGCCACGAGCTCCTCAAGATAAAGATGGAGGGCCTGATAATGAACTTCTTCAAGATACTGGACGAAGCAAAGGTCCTCAGGCGGGACCTTGCCCTGATGCACGAGGAGGCGCGCCAGAACATCACGATAGCCTCGACGGTCGAGGGAGCGCTGGCAGTCAAAACCGCATCCTTCGCCCTCTCGAAGCATCCTGAGGTCTCCCTGTCCTCCAGGAACATCATGGGGGTCACGGTGCCCATAATCAGGGGCACGGCGGTGCGCAGGAAGATCGAGGAGAGGGGCTACGGCATAATCGGCACATCCCCATACATCAGCGACGCGGCCAGGTCATACGAGAAGCTGCTGGAGCTGATAATCAAGGCCGCTGAGGTCGAGACCACCCTCAAAAAGCTCCTGGACGAAATTGAGAAGACCAAGAGGCGCGTCAACGCGCTCGAGTTCAGGGTCATACCCCAGCTGAAGGAAGCCGAGCGGTTCATCGAGTTGAGGCTGGAGGAGATGGAGAGGGAGAACACGTTCCGCCTGAAGAAGATAAAGACCAAGAGGGAGGCCGCAGGAGCATGAGCGGCACGGTCAGCGGCATCCTGAACTATGTCCCCGAGCCGGACCCCGAGACCCATGCCAGGCAGGTCCGATGGCTGTGGATAGCCGCGGCAATTTCCCTTTCGATGGCCGCGATAGGTTATATCATTCTTGCCATTGTAATCTTATGATGAAAATTATCATTCCCAGACTATCTCATATTCGCAATGGTCATCGCCCTTGAGCTGGCATTTTGTCTTTGTGACCCTGCCCTTCTTGCGGGTGAGTTCCACAAGTCCCTCAAGCGCCCCCATCCAGCCCTCGCAGTTCTCCGGAACCTCGGAAACGTCTTTCATAGTCGCCACCGCCCTGTTCCCGGAAATGTGCATCTCCACCTTTCCGAAGTCATAGGCTTCGTAGTATGAGCTCTTCGCCTTTTCCAGCATGGTCTCGATGCTGGTGAATCTCACGAGATATGCCAGCAGCCCCAGGTTCTTCACGGTGTGCTTTCCCGCTTTTCTCACATATTCCATGCCGTAATTCTTGGAGATCCACTTGATGACACCCTGTTCCATGATATAGGGATAGAGCACGCCGTCCTTGATTTGGATTTCGGTCAATTTTGCGTCTGCCAGGCATCTCCGAAGACCTTCCTTTCCCCAAGTCTTCTCGACGAATTTGATATATCCGTTTATCACGCTGCCCCGCACTTTGTTCTCGGCCATTGAGGGGGCGACGCGATTATCTATTATAAATATTTCTCAGCAATCTGGATGGTTAACAAATTCGTAATTAAACTATGAATGGGTGCCCAGGTATCGGAGTCGGATTTTCTCGGCGTCCGAAGCAAGCTTCGGAACGATGTTTGGGTGCTGTAGCCCCGGGGCTCCGGATTGCCATCGGGAACGGGACGGATATTGGCCGGTACGGACATTATCTGTTCATCGGGCAATCTTCACCACGGCACCTCGCCCAACTTGTCTCATCGTTCCCAATGTCCATCAGGACTTGGGATGTCGCATACTTTCGCCGCCCCCCTCTGCCGGTTTATATATCTAGACGACATTACTTGATATTATGAAGAAAGAGGATGCGAAAGAGAACGCCCTCGTAGTGTTCCAGGGTAAGGGCATTCGCAGGACTTGGCATGAAGGGGAATGGTACTTCTCAGTAGTAGACGTGATTGGGGTATTGTCCGATAGCGTGAATCCGAGAGATTACTGGTACAGACTGAAGCAAAGGGAACAAGAAAGCGGTGGAACTGAGTTATCGACATTTTGTCGACAACTGAAATTGAAATCCACCGATGGCAAGGCCTATAGGACGGACTGTGCGAATGTCGAATCGATGTTTCGCATAATTCAGTCAATCCCATCAAAGAAAGCCGAACCCTTCAAGCAATGGCTCGCACGTGTCGGTTACGAGCGTGTCCAGGAAATCGAGAACCCGGAACTTGCCCAGGCCCGCATGAAGGAGCTCTACCGCGCCAAAGGATATTCTGATGATTGGATAGAGAAGCGGGTCAGAGGCATCGCCGTGAGGGACGAGCTGACCGATGAATGGAAGAATCGCGACGTGGGAACATCCAGGGAATTCGCAATACTCACCGCCGAAATATCCAAAGCAACCTTCGGTATGACACCGAGCGAATACATGCGTTTGAAGGGCCTGGAAAATGAGAATCTGAGAGATCACATGAATGACCTGGAGCTGATTTTCACCATGCTTGGGGAGAGGGTGACGACCGAGATTACCCGAACCAGGGATTCCCAGGGTTATTCCGATTGTAGGACCGCCGCCAGGGACGGCGGAGAGGTTGCTGGTAATGCTAGGAAGGATGCAGAGAGAAGAATCGGCGGCAGCGTAATCTCCGATGAGAACTACAAACAAATGCCCGAAAACAAGGCAAGACAGATTGCTGGGAAAAAGAAAAAAGAGATTGAATAAATGCAGATATTATTGTCGATTAAACCGGAATTCGTAGAAAAGATATTCAATGGCGAGAAACGCTATGAATTTCGGAAACAGATACCAAAGGAAAACGTGGAGAAGGTTTTCATATATGAATCCGCACCGACTCAAAGTATTGTGGGATGGTTTCTGATTAACAAGACGATTTCGGGGCATCCAGATTATATATGGGAAAGGTGTAAACAGGATGGCGGAATCGATAAAAAACGGTTCTATTCATATTGCGGAATGAGAAACACAATCCATGCATTCGAAATTGGGGAGATTCATAAATATGAACAGCCTATAAATCCATATCATAATACAGATAATTTTGTACCGCCACAGAATTATATGTACCTCCAAAATTCAGACCGGTTCGATGATCTCCCGCCCACCCGCTCACACACCAGTCAACCATCCCCGGTTTCAGTTCCAGCCCTCGCCATCATGCCCCGTGTGTAAGCGCGGGGTTGTGGCCCGGTTTCCTGAACCGGGCTGATGACCCGATTCTCTTTCTTTCATCCTTTGGAGGCCCTGGGTGTGAGCCCAGGGAGGTATTGACTCCGGCATAGGTCCCGGCCCCGGGGCTACACCACCGGCCAACCGGTTGCCCGTGTTTCCACAAAAGCTAGAGAGAATCGTCAGCTATGCAAGAGATTGCCTAATGGACCCCGCGCTTACACGCGGGGTTTCCCTGTCTGGCTAATGTCCGAAAATGCAATCTGTAAGCGCACTTGATGCCAAAATAGTATAAACCCCGCCCTCACAGGCAGGGCATGCAGCTGGGAAACCGACGCGTTTGGCGCGACGTTAGGCCGGCCAACCATCCCTGTATTCAGTTCCAGCCCTCGCCATCATGCCCCGTGCCGTGGTGCGGTTCTCTGGCTTGTGGGTGTCCCGTTCAATTCCCGGCCACGGCTCTTGAGCTTGCCGAAGGGGTTAACTGGCAAACTTGGGATGAAGAAGGTCGGCCCACCGAGGAGACGATGCCCCGGTTGAAAATCGATGGCTATTGATTTTTCTTCTTTCGAAATAAGTTTCTGAAGGTCCAGGGGAATATTATTCTGCACCAATCTTTTCTTTCAGTTCCTTATACGTGCCTTCGGAAATATCTCCCTTTAAAAGCCTCTCTTCTAGCATATTCAACTTATCGATTTTGCTGGGTTTGGCTTCCGTTCCATTGCCGATATCCCCAATTCCATCCTTTCCCTTGACCCTGGACATTATGTATTCGGTTATGGGTTGGGGATTTGTTATTCCCTGGATATTCCCTTCCGCAAGGCTCATCATTGCCCCGTAGCCTCCGCCGCCCATCTGGATGCCGCCGGCAGTTTCTATCTGCAAAGTGTACAGGCCGAATATCCTGTCGAGTATTCCACGCCATTCATTGACATTCTGGATCCTCTCATAGGGTATGTTTGCGGTCCTTCTGCCGATAACCCCACGTTTTATGATAATCCTGTCTTGTTGAAGTTCGAAGCCGTAGTTCTTCCAATACAGGCCAGCCCAGATCCTGCATATCAGTAAGATTATGAAAAAAATGCCAAATACAAAGGCCAAAAATAATAAAACAGTATTGGTGATATTGGGGATTATGGGTTCTCCGGTTACCCCATCGAACTCCATAACGAACATGAATATTCCAAAAAAGCCGAATGCGAAGGACATGAAAATTCCTGCAATGGACCATCTCAATGTCCAGACATTGACCATCTTCTTGCTTGCCTTTCCACCCTGCAATGCATTTTTCAGCTCTTCTCCCGACATATTTTTCACAAAGATAAATCATTTAATGGATATTTAAACTTAATCTTTGCGTAGGGGAAATCCGAGTTAGGAGACACTAGCTTGGTTAGGGATAGGTGATTTGCATTTGGTTATGTCACTCGACATGAGATTCCTTCAAGCCTCGCCTGTAAGCCCAGGGAGGTCTTGACACCGGCATACGTCCCGGTCCCAGGGCTACACCACCGGCCAACCGGTTGCCCGTGTTTCCACAAAAGCTAGAGAGAATCGTCAGCTATGCAAGAGATTGCCTAATGGACCCCGCGCTTACACGCGGGGTTTCCCTGTCTGGCTAATGTCCGAAAATGCAATATGTAAGCGCACTTGAATGCAAAATAAAGCCAGACCCTGCCCTCACAGGCAGGGCATGCAGCTGGGAAACCGACGCGTTTGGCGCGACGTTAGGCCGGCCAACCATCCCTGTATTCAGTTCCAGCCCTCGCCATCATGCCCCGGTCGAAGGCCGGGGTTGTGGCCCGGTTTGTGGAACCGGGCTGATGACGCGATTCTCTTTCTTTCATCCTTTGGAGGCCCTGGGTGTTAGCCCAGGGAGGTATTGACATCGGCACCCACCCCGGCCCCCAGCGCTCCGGCACCGGCCAACTCCCAAAACACCACGACACCCGGCCTCCGTTCCAAAACCGCGTTTGGATACCGATAACAAACCGCGTTCGGACGCCGATGAATCAATTTCATATAGCCCTTGAAAGATGCTCCCTTCGGTATTATCATGACCCACAAGCTAGGCATAATCGGCGGCTCCGGGATTGCGGACGCCGGATTCTTCAAGGAACTCGAAAGAAAAACGCTGGACACACCTTACGGAAAGCCGTCGGCTCCCTACATCATCGGCAAATCCGGAGACCTGGATGTTGTGTTCCTCCCGCGCCACGGCATCGGCCATACGATTCCGCCTCACAAGATAAACTATCGAGCCAACATATGGGGCATGAAAGAGCTGGGCGTGAATTACATGGTGTGTCCCTCGGCGGTCGGTTCCCTGAGGCCGGATTACAAACCCGGCGAGATAGTGATATCCGACCAGTTCATCGACTTCACCAAGAAAAGAGAACTCACCTTCTTCGACGGACCGAAGGTCGAGCACGTTTCGACCGCGGACCCGTTCTGCGAGGGTCTCAGAAAGATGCTGGCCAAGATTTGCGCCGACAACAATGTACCGCATCACCGCAAGGGGACTTACATATGCATAGAAGGCCCGAGATTCTCGACCCGCGCCGAAAGCCACATGTTCAGGGGGTTCGCTGACATCATCGGCATGACCCTGGTACCCGAAGCGCAGCTGGCTAAAGAGATTGGGCTATGCTACGCCAACCTCGCAATGGTCACGGACTACGACGTCTGGGCGGAGAAACCGGTCGACATGGAGGAAGTGATTAAGACAATGCAGGCCAATGCCGGAAAGATCACCCTCATAATCGAGGAAGCCACAAGGCAACTCGTATCTCTCAACTGCGAGTGCTGAACGCGTCCTGCCCGCCGAACCGTCAAAGCGCTGAATATCACACCGGTCCCGATTCTGCTCTGTCATAGATATTTATATCTCTGATTCTATACCAATGTGGCTTTTCATGGCGGACGAAGGAACACATTGGGATGATTTCATTGGGAATCTGGAGCGCATAAAAAAACACGAGCAGGGCCTCGCGGAGAAGGAAGATGCGCTCAGGGCAGAAGCCCAGAACCTTGTGTCTCGGGCCACCGAGATTGAATCCATGTCCCAGGCCGCCTCTGCAAAGGAGACAGAGCTGGCCGAGAGGGAACAGCGCGTGTCCGATTCCGAAAAGAATTTTTCTTCGAGGGAGGAGGAGTTGGCCAGGAAGGCAGAGGTAATCGATGCCAAAGCCCTGAACCTGGCCGAAAGGGAGGAGGACCTGAGGAAGCGGACCGAGGACTCGGAAACGCGCATCTCTTCCCGAGAGAATTCATTGGCTGAGAAGGAGAATTATGCTGCGGAGATGCAGAGCCGCGCTTCCAAGATGCAATCCGAGGCGGAAGCCAGGCAATCCGAGCTTGCCGGAAGGGAATCCGACCTTGCGGGCAGGGAGTCCGCCCTGAAGGACAGGGAAGACGCCATCAGCAGCCAGTCAGCCTCGCTCGATGAGAGGGCTTCGGAACTTGCAACGAGGGAGGGGGCCATATCCGGTGCCGAGGAAAAACTCACAGCCCGGGAACAGGAACTTGAAGTTGCCGGATCCTCGCTCCGGGAAAAGGAGGAATCCATCGCAGGGAAGATTTCTGAAATCGAGGAACGCGAGAGAACCCTCGCCGACAGGGCTTCGGACCTGGAGGCCAGGGAAAGCAAGATCGCCCAAATTGAATCGGAGACATCCAGTGCGTCAGAGGCTCTTGCCAAGGAAAAAGAGGGCTTCGAATCTCTGAAAGCGGATTTCCAGTCCAAGAACGACGCTCTCTCCGAGGCTGAAGCATCCCTCAGGCAGACCGAGCAGGCCCTGGCCGAGCGCGAATCAACCGTCTCAGGCAGGGAATCCGGGCTCAAGGAGAGGGAAGTCGCGCTTGCTGAAGCCGAGGCGGCGCTCAGGCAGTTGGAGGCCGGCCTGGGTGAAAGAGAGGCTTCGCTTGCTCAGAAGGAGCAGGACATTGCTGCCAGAGAAGCGAAATTCACAGAGGAATCTGAATCATTCGAGAGGCGCAATACAGACCTGGCTGCCCTCGAATCGCAGCTTCAGGAGAGGGAGAGAACCCTGCCGGAACGCGAAGCTGCGGTTTCCGAAAAGGAGGCCGAACTCCAGAAGAAGTCCGAAGGCCTGGGAGAGGCTGAAGCATCGCTGCGCCAGCTTGAGACCGGGCTGTCCGAAAGGGAGGCCAGGATAGCCGAGGCCGAAGCCGCGCTCGGTCCGAAGGAGACCAAACTGGCCGAGGAATCAGAATCGTTGCAGAAGAGGGAGTCGGACCTCCAAGCCAGAGAGGCCAGCCTCCGGGACAGGGAGCAGGGGCTCGAGGACCGAGAGAAGGCGGTTTCGGAAAGAGAAACAAGCATGGCTGCGGAATCGCAAGGTTTCGAGAGCCGCCGCAATGAGTCCGCTGAGCTTGAAGCCACCCTGGCAAGGACACGCGAGGAACTTGCCGTGCTCGAAACCGGCCTGAAGGAGAAAGAGCAGGCATTGGCCAGCGAGTCCGAGAAGCTGAGCGCGGAGGCCGGGAAGAAATCCCTGGACCTGGAAGCCAAGGAATCCGCCATCATGGAGAGGGAAGCCAGGCTCGCAGAGGCCGAGGAAGCCCACAGGAACACATCCGAGGAATTCAAAGCGCTCAAGGCGGAACTCACGAGAGCCGAGGAGGAACTGGCCAACGCACGCTCATCGATGACCGCCAAGGGTTCCGAGCTTGACTCCAGGGAGGCCAATATCCGCTCCAGGGAGCAGGGGCTCGACAAGGGCATAGCCGAAAGGGAGAGCCTCCTTGCCGCGAGGGAGTCGGAGAGTTCCGAGCGCGATGCCAGGCTGGCGGAGAGGGAACGCGCCATCGAGGAGAAAACTGCCAAAACACAGAGCGAGACAAGCGAACTCCAGGCATCGCTGTCCTTCAAGATGACGGAACTGGAGAAAAAAGAGGCGGATATCCGCGGCCTTGAGGAGGAATTTAAGGCCAGGGAATCCTCCGTGGCAGAAAAGGAAGGTTCTCTCCAAATCAAATTGAACAACCTGGCAGAGAAGGAAAAACAGATTCAGGATTTCGAAGCCAGACTGAAGGCGGACGTGCAGAGGTTCGAAGAGGAGAAGGCAAAACTGTCTGCCGGCCAGGCCAATCTCGCATCCGCCGAAGAGCTGAGGAAACAGCTCGAGTCCAGGGAAGCCGAGCTTCAGAACCTCAGGAAGGAACTCGAAGCAGCCCGCACCGCCCAGGCGGAGAAAGCCCCGGAAGCCCACCTCCTGCTTGCCGAGCAGGAGAGCAATTTTGCGGCAAAGGCACAGATTGACGACCTGAAAAAACAACTCGAGAGCCAGAAGGAACTGGCAGACAAGGCCAGGGAAGCCCTGGCAATCAAGTCAGGCGAGATAGCAGCAGAACAAATCGAGCTCCAGGAGATCAAGCAGAAACTGGAAAGCCAGAGGGCGACAGTCGAGAAGGTCAAGAAGAACCTCGAAGCAAGGGAGAGCGACCTGGCCGCAAGGGAAGCTGCATTTGCGGCTAAGGCAGGAGCCCCTGCGGCAGCCAAGCCCGAGGCAAAGCCGGCTCCCCAGCCCGTCTCTCAGATGGCGCCGCCCCAGCCAACGTCCCAACCAGCCCCCCAACCTGCACCCCGGGAACCCGTGCCACCTGTTCAGGAAGCAAAACCGACTGAACCTGCTGAGCCCGTGCCCGACGGCCAGATTGCCTGTCCGAACTGCAACACTTTCTTGGACCTGGATGCGGTGATGTGCTACAACTGCGGGGAGATGATACAGCAGAACATCCAGCGCCCCGAGCCCGCCACCCCGAAACCAGCGCCTGTCCAGGCACCCGCCGGAGACTTCCCATGCCCCGGTTGCGCCACCATGCTGACCCCCGGCTCTGTGATGTGCTTCAACTGCGGACAGACCATTGATTCGGCCCCTCAGCCAGGTCAGGCCTCCGAAGCTCCCAAGATGGTCAAGAAGAAAAGAGTAATATGAAACACTTTTTTCAAATGCTCGTTTGGGGCTGCCCGGGATATCCCGGGAAATGATTATATAGCCGCTTCAGGCATTCCATTTCGATACGAATGACCGACCACATCCTCCAGACGAAAGCGCTGAAGAAGACCTTCAAGAACGTCCAGGCTGTCAAAGGACTCGACCTGAACGTGGAAAAGGGGGACATCTACGGCTTCCTGGGGCCGAACGGCGCGGGAAAGACGACCACTATCAAGATGATGCTTGACCTTACCCAGCCGGACTCCGGCGACATTCTGATAAACGGCAGGAACACCAGGGAAACCGGCGTCCTTGCAAGGAAGGGCATCGGCTACCTGCCCGAACGCGCCCAGTTCTACCGCAACCTCACCGCCCACCAGACCATGGAGTTCTTTGCCGAGCTGAAGGACGCCCCGAAGGAAGAGTGCGACGAGCTCCTTGCAAAGGTGGGTATGGAGAAGTGGCGCGACGAGAAGCTCGGCACCTTCTCGAAGGGCATGGTCCAGCTGGTCGGTGTCGCGCAGGCACTCCTCGGCTCCCCCCAGATACTGATACTGGACGAGCCTACCTCGGGGCTCGATCCCAGGTGGGCCAGGGCATTGAAGGACATCATGCTCGAGATGAACGGCAAGGGCACGACGGTGTTCTTCTCGTCGCATCTCCTATCCGAAGTTCAGGAGATATGCAAGCGGGTCGCCATCCTGAACAAGGGTCAACTGGTGATCGAGGATACGGTCTCCCGGGTGAGCGAGGGCCTCACGGGCAAGCCGAAGCTCATAATCAGGGTCTCAGGCGATGCCGCCTCCGCGGTGAAAGCCCTCATCGACGCAGGTTTCTCTGATACCCAGGTCCACGGCCAGGTGATATCCGTCAATGTGGACGCCAATCAAAAATCACAGGTCATGAAGATACTCGCCCTCGCCAATGCAGATGTCGAGGATTTCAAGACCGAGGAATCCTCGCTGGAGGACGCGTTCATCAAATACATCGGGGAGGATTCTACCCCGGGGGGTGACCGCGATGAAGCCTGACATCAACATCAGGAAGGTGAAGGCCATAGCAAAGAAGGAGTTCATGGACAATGTCAGGAACAGATGGGTGTTGGCCCTGAGCATGATATTCCTCCTGCTGGTCATCGTAATTTCGTATTTCGGAGGCGCATCCAGCGGCGGAGATGTGGAATTCCAGGGCTTCAAAGCCACGGTTGCGACAATGTCTACACTGGCCGCGATGCTGCTTCCCATAATCGCCATCATGCTCGGTTACAGCGCGGTCATAGGCGAGAGCGAGAACGGCTCCCTGGGCGTTGTCATGGGCTGTCCCGTTTCAAGGAACGACGTGATAATCGGCAAGTTCCTCGGGCTTGGCTCGGTGCTGCTGGCTACGATTTTCCTTGGGTTTGGGATATCCGGTGTCATCGTCGGAGCCATTGCAGGATTCGAGGACTCGCTGGCCTACCTGTTGTTCATGGTGCTGACCTTCCTTTTTTCCATGTTCTTCCTGGGATTCTCGATATTCATGTCCACCATAGCCACCAAGCGCTCGACCGCTATTGCCGGCGGCCTGGTGATATTCTTCAGCGGCATGATAGCAGGGACAATACTCATCGGAATTTGGGTCGCAACGGGGGGGGGACATGGCAGCGATGATGGAGGCGGCCATGCAGGGCACGATGCCTCAACTGCCTGATTGGTACTGGGGCGGCATGTTCTTCAGCTTCATGGACATTTATCCGATGGGTGCGATGGACCTATTCGGAACTACAGAGTTCTTCGGTTACAACATGGACTATCCCTGGTTCATCAACGGACCGATAATATTCTGCTGGTTCATCCTCCTCTCGGGGATGACCTTCCTGGCATCCCTTATCGCACTGAACAGGAAGGACATCTGAGCAAGCTTAATTACCCTCGAACCGATGGCAAGTCCCATGGAGATAGACGTTTCGGAGCTGAAGGCCAAATCCTTCGAATGCCTGGACGGCTGCGCCATGTGCTGCCTCTGCCAGCCCGAATTGAGCATGGATGAACTTGCCGGGTTCAGGAAGAACGGGCTCACCGCCGGCCTTACGAAGAACCATATCCAGGGCTACAGGACGGACGAGCCGACCGCCATAAAGCTTCAGGGCGGGAACGGGGCCTGCCACTTCCTCAGGGACAGGAGATGCACGATTCACGAGTTGAGGCCGGCCTTTTGCAGGCAGTTCCCTGTCCATGTGCATGCACTTCATCGCATCCAGCTGAACGCCAACCTGTCCTGCAGGGGCATCACCCGGGGCGGCGACTCCCTGGCACAATTCGGTAACTCACTGGTATCCGACATCGACCCGGGCATGATGGCAAGCATCCTGGTGGAGACCCGGGACGCGGTCAAGTCGTTCGAGGCCGAGGCCGCAAAGGCCGGAGTCCACCGGACGCCCGAACGGCTGAGGGAGGCGGCTGACGGCATCATCCCGGTGCTGTGCCGACCGGGGGGGATCGGGCGGGTGCTGGCATTCGCCGATTCGGACATGCCTAAAGGTTCCATGGAACTCTCCGAGATCCTTAGCCAGATAGAAAAAGCCGAGCCCCCAGAAGACCTGTGGGAGGCGGCGGCGAAGGGAAACTATGAGCAGCTGGAGCTTGAAAATCCCGCATGGAGGCCAGTCTATGTCGATGCCGAGTTCAGATGGCGTTCCTATCATTCGACCGACGGAAAGATAAAAGTCGAAGGACTGGGGCAGGACGGCACGCTGACGCCGGAACTGGAGATACCGCTGGACGAAATCCCCTTGCTGGAACCGGACGAGGGCGCCTGGCTGGCATTCAATGATTATGCGGATGTGCTGAACAGCCGCGACCACTTTCTGGGGTACTCGTACTGGATGTGCGAGAATCACGATTATGCGCACGACCTGATGGCAGTCTATCTCGGCCTGCTCGGGACCGCGATGCTGGACCTCTGGTGGCGCACCGGCCTTGTCGGGAGGATACAAGGCAGAAAAAGGCTGGACCGGGACCTGGCCCTCGAAGGGATAAGGGCTTTCGACATGGACTGCCTGGATATGCCCACGAAGGGCGTGTTCTTCTAGTTCTTCTTTCTCACAAGGCCGAACTCCTTCTCCAGAATGTCCATTAGCTCATTGAAATTCGAGAATGTGTAATCGGGCTGGATGTCATACTTGTTCCTTCTCCACCACCATTTCAACCAGGCGCTCATCATGCCTGCGTTCTTCGCGCCCCTCACGTCGAAGCCCACGGAATCCCCCACGTGGAGAGTCTCTTCCGGCTTGGTCCCCATCTTCGCCATTGCCGCCTGCAATCCTGCCGGGTGCGGCTTCAGCTGCCCGATGTCCTCGCCGTTTATCACGGCGGCCCATTGGTATCTCATGAATCCCATCTTCGTCATCTTGTCGTGCGGGGGGTAATCCGAAACCACGCAGACCGGGATGCCGTTGGCGACGACCATGTCCAGCATCTCGAATGAATTCTTCAACGGCTTTATCCTGTCGAAGGATGAATTGAACCCGTTGTAGACCACCCTATCGATATGATTTCGGGTCCATTCCGGCGTTTTCTTCCACCGCTTGGCCATGACCTCGACCTGCCTCTCCCTGAAGTTCTCGATTTTCCCTTCGCTGCGAAGCTTCTTCCTCTCCTTGGTCAGGTCGTAGATCAGTTTTGTGTGCGGACCGTACCGGTGGAATAGCTTTGCCACCATGCGCGGGTAATTGTAGAATGTGGCGTCGAAGTCGAATGTCATGCCAGAGAGTTTTTTCACCATATATTTCACCGGGATATGGAAGAACTCAATTAAGTAATGTTCCCCACGAATATTCGCAGTTGCCGTTCCAGTCCCCGCCCGACTCCCTGTGCACCTTCCCGTCCCTTCCCACATGCTCGATTTCCACGACCTCGGAAGGGAATTCATTGTAGAAGAACCTGTTTCGCCAGTACTTCCACCGGCTGAATGTGTATGTGGTCTTGGCTTTGGCTATCACCTTTATGCGCAGCCTCTCGCCCTCAAGCTCGCCCGAGACCTCGAAGCCAGGAAGTCCGTTCTCCTGCCTGAACACCTTGTACCTGACATGCTTGAACCGCTTGGT
>DAJR01000061.1:38779-48185 GCA_002496385.1 Methanomassiliicoccales archaeon UBA147
AGGCAGATATGCTGCATGTAAACGCTGCCCTCCAACTCCCTGGCCTTGCCACTGGCGGTGAGTTTTCCTGCAAATTTCGCATAATATATCTTCTGCTGGTCGAATCCCATCTTCTTGGTCATCATCGTCCGCTTGTACCCGACGATAGGCGGCGAAGGTGTCTCAAACCCGATGTCAAGGTCGAAATCCCCTCTGTGAAATCTGAGCCTGGTGAGCTTCCGGTCCGCGACCAGCTTGAAATCCTTGGAATCAACCTCCATGGAATCAGGCCCGGAAACGGTGCTTACGACAGCGTTCTCAGGTTTGACCTCGTGAAAAACCTTGCCATCATAGTACCATGCAGTGGCCATGCCGTTGTAGGTGAAGCGTTCCGGGGTTCCGGCAAGCTCGGCCTTCGGGCCCCAGTTGACGCCGTTGACATTCACATTCCTATAAGTTTTCGTCGTCCAGTAGGCCACGATCTGCTTCTTGACGCCGTCCTCCTCGAACAGGAACATCCACCACCACCAGACGAAACTGCCTTTCCTGGAGAAAGTCCTGGCTGGGGGGAAGTCCCGGATGAAGTCCGGGGTTTCCGGCGGTGTGTATTTGTCGATTGGCTCGAACAGGCAATCCATGGGGCAAGGAATGTGCCAGGTGTAATAATGTTTTCGCAGAGGGGGAAGAAAAATGCAGGGAGAGAGATTTCAGACATTTCCGAGCCGATGAAAAGGTTCATTAGACGGTGTTCGTATATCATACCGATGGAGGAGAACTCACCTGTTGGGAAAAGCAAAAGAACACCTGATTTATCCGTGGTGGCGGTTTCCGTCCTGGGGGTCGTCCTGGCAATAGTGATTGCATTCGCTCTGATTTCGATTGATTTCTTCCCCTCAGGCGACGAGACCGGCCGGGGCGTGTATCAATGGGCAGCGCACCTCGAGTATTCCCAGGAGGTCAACATAAGTCAAGTTTCTGCAGAATTGGATGAGCAGGGAATCCATGATTACAGCATCACGTTCGACGAAGAGACCTGGACATCTGATAGGTTGTTCGGAGACAGCATACCGGGCGAGAGCAGGATATGGAACATCCATTTCAATTACAATCTGACGGTGGATGTCGGAACATATGGGATATCGAACGAGACCCTGCAGCAGTTGGGCCTTATACACGATGATGAGAACGGAACGCTGGACCTTCCGATACACGCCGAGATTTACAACAACCATTACGACGATGGATTCGGCTCACAACTTGACATGTACGACGCCCACATCTCCGGCCCCTGGTCCGATTATGGCATCATTTTCGACGGCATCCCCTGGGAGGACATCATTGAGGACGAGATGCCGAATTTCATTCAAATGATACATGATGCCACTGGCCTTAATCCGAAAAGCTCAGAAGTGGTGAAGCAATATTCGTGAGCAATAGAAGAAAAATGCAGGGAGAGAGATTTCCAACGAATTCGAGGTATTTCCTCGGCGAGCATAGCTCACCTCTGACATTGCGCCTCGACGAACGATGGGGTTATTCCGTTCGTATTCGGTTTGAACTCTCGATGGACTAACCACAGGATCCTAAGTCCTGCCCCTTAGGCCAAGCTCGGGTATCCCTGCTTTTGCGTATGTATGCAAAATGCCACAAAGCAAAAGCAGGTCGACCTAATCGTACGAAACAAACAATTGCACGATTAGGTCAGACCGACGATTGCGCTTGAAAGCATTTAGTCACATAGCAATCGTCTTCATTTTATAAAATCTTGCAAGGAAGCGTTTCTTTCATACTTCGAATTGCATTCTCGCAACAAGTAGTTCAGTTCGCAGCGTCTTCCGGCGGCGGTAGTATCTCCACATCCCCCAGGTAGCAGTTGGTCTCCCTACCATTCCTCTCCAGCCGAACCATATTCATCCTTTCCATTTCCTTGATGTGATATGCAATTGCCCTGCGATCCTTGTTCAACCGTCTGGCGATGTCGCTCTGGCTGATTCCGGAATTTTGCTTGAGGATGTTGATGATTTCTATCTGGGCTTGGCTCAGCTGAATGCCATGTTTGTCCACCTCGATGTTCATGTCCATGGGATAGAAGCGTTTGAGATTTCCCTCCTTTCTAGACTTGATGAACTCCTCGCGTTCCAGTGTCCTGAGGTGGTGGGCCAGGACGCCGTTCGCGACTCCCAGCACTTCTTTTATCTCGTTATAATGGGCACCAGGATTGGTCTTGATGTGGCCGAATATCTGGCCCCTGACGAAATGGTCGAGTACCTTGCTTTTCTTCAACTTGACGTACATGGGAGCCAGCATGACCGAGAACAGGAAGTACTTCCAGGACTCGTTTCGTGCTATCCCGAATCCGGCCGCACTTATGCCGATGCCCACGGCCGCGCCGATGTACGCGATGTTGCCCATGAAAAAAGACAGGGCACTCTCGGTCACCACGATGTCCAGATGTTCTGCATTGCTGTAAGCCTGGTTGCCCTTGACCTGCAGTATTATCTGGAACTCTACGGCATCGTTGGTCAAATTTTCAGGCACCTGAACCCGAAGATAAAATGGAATAGTATCGCCATCGCTCATCGTCCTCGGAGGTGTTATTGAGGTATCCACTGTGAGGTTCTGGTCATCCAGGCATGCGAGATGAACGTTATTGATTGTCATGCCATAGCACGTGACGTCGACCGACAGTGTCCTTGTCTCGCCCGGCCTGAACCTGTAGATGTTGATGTCGCCCGTCGTCAGCACAAGGTTGGGCTGGGTAGCACCGCCTACCGCAATTTCGGTTGTCACGCTGTGTTCCTTGTAGTTTGGACCGCAGTCCACCGAAACGATGATTGTGTGGACAGCATCAGTTGCTGGCGTCCACCCAACACTCGCGATATTGCTGCCTGAGGGAGGAAGCCAAACTGTTTGAATGTCCCCGATGGGTGTGGATGTGTCTCCGTCGTAGAACCTGACCAGCCCCGCAGCTGAACCATCTCCGGAATTGTGCATCACTGCATATATTTGCACTGCCTGGCCGGCGATTGGGTTCAGGGTCGAGAATGTGATGTCGCTACCGGAGAACGTTATCGGCGAGGGGTAGCTTATCTGCATCGATATATCTCCTGCGAGGTTGGACCCGTATATGCTGGCTGATGCATAAATCGTATAATCGCCGATATCTGCACTTTCTCCCAGGTTGAAGGTGATGTTCGTTGACCCTTTGTCGTCCGTCAGGTTGGTGAGCAGCAGCACCGGGTTTCCGCCCGCATCATTCACTTCGAACGTGACATAAGTGCTCGGCGTGAGCGATGCCTGGACTGTGATATTCTCGCCGAGCGAATACTCGCTCTCGGCTATTGTCAGCTCGATGGATGAAACCTGGGCAGCAGATAATGATGAAAAGAAAAGAAAGCAGAAGGCCAGTGCGACCATGGCCATCTGCAATCTCAGCCCGTTTTCATCGCTCAATATACCACCATGACTCGGTTCATGAAGTCCAGAGCGTAGCCGCCTTCGCTCGGAAGTCCTGTGAGTATCTGCGCCTGGACCATGTATTCTCCCGTGGGAGAGCCGGTCGGCACTTCTATGGATTGGGTGTAGGTAATTGTTTGCCCGGAAACCAGGGCGGTTTGAGCAATAGCCGGGGACAGCGGAACGCCGTTCGCGTCAATCACTTGCACCGCCAGGATGAAGTTCATGGTTACAGCCTTGCCGTTGGTCACCGTGACTGCGATATCGACGGATGAGTTCGCTTGAGCGTCCGGAACATTCATTGAAATGATTCTGAGCACCGACACAATGACCTCGAAGGAAGTTTGGGCCTGGCCATCGTATGTTGAGGCATATACCAAGTAATTTCCGTACTGCGCGTTAGACGGCAGGAAGAACGAGAAATCGACGCTACCGCCGGCCGGCACGATCTTCGACTGGGTGGCCATCGCAGTCCCATCAGGGCGGTCCACCTTGAATACGACGTTGGTGGAGTTCAAGCCGAGATAAGCCGCAGTTAGTGTTACAGAATCCCCTGGAAGGTAATTCGCGGAATCACTATTGACCGAGAGGATAGGTATATTGGTAGAGTTCAGTTGCGTCACCTTGACATTATCTAAGTAGCACCGGAGACCATCTGGATCTGACCCGTCGTATTGGCTGGTGGCCAGTATCCCCACAGTTCCTTTTGTGAAATAGGAACCGCTTGCAGTAGCAACCAAATTTCCATCAATGAATGCATTCATGTTCCCGTTAAACACTGTGATTTTGATATCATACCGAATATTGTAACTCAACGGATATGTGGTTGAGTTCCTACCTGGAAAGTAATAGTTGTCACCTGGAAAGAATACTTTGTCATCTTGTGGATTGAGATCAAGTGAGTATATTGGACTTCCTCCTAGAAATGTATCTGGTGAATAGAAGGCAATCAATACTCTACCCGTGACAATTTTCAACGATACTTCGTATTGGTAATTTGACCAATTTAAACCGGTTGTAACAGCTGCCGAACCATTATCAAAATCTGAATGATATCCCGTGTAGTTAGTGTAATAGTGCAATGCAGTCATGAAATTCCCTGACCCAAGGGATCCATTTTGTATGTAGGCGTGTCTGGTAGTCCAATCGTTGAGATTTCCGTCCTCAAAATCGTCCTCAAATAGTAGGGAACTGGAAACAGCCACAACATTGTTCTGCGTCACCTTGATGTTATCTATGTTCAGTTTGAACCACCCAGTGGAATTATAAATGTAAGGAACAACCGCTTCAAATCCAATTCCGCCCGACGAGTATTTCGTACTAGTCACATCAAACAAGTGCACATCATTGACAAAGACATCGATATTTTTATCAATAATATCAATTTTCAATCTATATGATGTTAGGGTGGTTATTGATAAATATGTAGTATCTAATACATTTACATATTTTTGTATACCCCCCATACCATCAAATTCATACCAATAATAGCCCAGGCTTGTTGTGTCATTTTTCGTATCGAGTTTTACAAAATTATTTCCACAAAAATATATGTATATCTCAGACCATGCGTTGTAACTGTCCCCAATTTCCACACTCGATTCAAGGGTATAATTCGACCAGGAACTGTTTGAATAATATGCCGAGGCAGGGTCAGATGTCGCCGCATGCATCTGCATCATGAAGCTGCTGTTCCCCAAGGAGTCGGTTTGAATGCTGGTATGCTCTGTCGTCCATCCATAATAATTTCCGTCCTCGAAATCATCCTCGAAAAGAACAACAGTCTCGTTGCTCGATTTTGTTAATTTTGCAGAAGCATTCATATCCTCTGTCTTGGCCGAGTCACATATGTCTCCATATGTAATCAATGCACTAGCCACCCCGACCACCAGCATGGCGATTACGATAACTATTGCAGTCGCAATCTTTCTGTTCTCTCCATTTTTCATATGTTTTTTCATATTTTATCACTCCTGCGAAACGTTTCGCAATCCCATTTACGCACGGAGGATATAAACTATGATTGGTACAGGCATTTCCACAATATATAAACTTTGAGGTACAGTATTTTGACAATCGTGGTTTCTATGGTCAATCTGCAGTTAAAAATCAATATTTTCACCAGTTAGAAGTCCCGCCATATATGCCTCACCATTATTTAACGGACAGTGCCGCCCCGCAGCTCCCGCACCTGGCGATTTCCCCCACCAGTACGATCTTCTCGGGCGGCGCGCCGCACTTCGGGCATCCGGTCTGGGGCACTACCTGGCTCAGGCTCTCCATGGTGAAGAATTCTTCGGTGTTGCGGTCAATATAGCCCTTGATGAAGCCCCTGTCTATGCAGTCCGCAATCCGCTTCTCGGCCTCGAACTCTGAGACACCCAGCTTCTGCGCCACCTTCGATATCTTGATTCGCCGGTAGGCCTTGAGCAGTTCGGCCAGCTTTTGAAGTTCTCTGACCGGTCCGCGTTTTCTCAGGCCGACAAGCATCAGAAGGGCGCCGGGTATGAGCGCCAGGGGGGCCAGGACCAACAGGAAGAGCTTCCAGATGCCGGTGTCGAATCCTACGACCAGGAGGATGAAGCCTATCAACAGGAAGAAGCATCCGAAGAAAAGCCCCGCTATCCCGAGGAAGAAGAATATCTGCCAGTCTCCGAGAATGTCAGCAGGTTCTTTGGCCACGGTGACCCGAATGATTGGTGACATATATTCTATTCGATAGCCTTAAATCCGCAATGATGTTCCCGCGCAATCAGTTGATAAGATGAAAATGACCATAATCGGCTGCGGCTCCATCGGGAAAACGCTGGCTCGCTTCCTCGAGTCCATGGACGAGGTGGAATTGGTCCACGTTTTCGATACCAAGAAGGAATCGGTCGAGGCACTGATAAAGGAATGCCCCAAGGTGAGGTATGTGAGCAATCTGGAGAACGCATTTGAGGGTTCCGATCTGATTGTCGAAACTGCATCGCAGGCAGCAGTCCTCGAGTACGTGCCCAAGGCTCTGGAGATGGGCAAGAACGTTCTTGTGATGAGCGTCGGCGCGTTCGTAGAGGATGATTTCAAGGAGAAATGCAGGATACTGGCCAAACAGAAAGGCTGTAAAGTCTATATTCCCTCCGGTGCGGTATGCGGCATAGAGGGCATATGCGCTGCAGCCGTTTCTGAGATAGACGAGGTCATCATCATGTCCTACAAGCCCCCGGAGGCCTTCAGGGACGTGAAGTATCTGAAGAAGATGGGAATCGACATCGACGCCATCAAGAGGCCCAAGGTGATTTTCGCTGGCCATGCCAAGGATGCGGTGAAGCATTTCCCGAAGAACGTGAACGTCGCTGCTACATTGAGTCTAGCCGGCATAGGGTTGGAGCGCACAGTCGTTAAAATCGTAATCGACCCCAAGGCCACTCTCAACACCCACCGGATAATCGCCAAAGGAAAGTTTGGCGAGATCGAATGCTGGACAAGGAACATGCCGTTTCCCGACAACCCCCGGACAAGCTACCTGGCCGCTCTCTCGCTGATATCGGCGGTCAAGAAGATAGCCGGAAGTTTCTGGGTAGGGGTCTGAAACCAACAGTGATAATCAGATAATACCTTCCAATGTATTGTCCAATATCCCGCATTGGCATAAAACTGTGGGCCGGGAAGTACAGGAAGGCGCTGGAGGGATTGTAGATTGAGGGATTGGCAATCGAATAATTGACAGGCGATACCCAGCTAACCCCCTGAATCACGTGCCAATGTCCATCAGGACTTGGCATACAGCCAAAAGCTTATAAGAGGAACCAGAATGTAGGGTGACCCTTATCGGTGATTCACATGAAATACACAAGGTTTGAAAAGGCAAGGATAATCGGTGCCAGGGCACTGCAGATCAGCATGGGCGCGCCCGTCCTGCTCAAGGTCCCCGACACTCTCATAGACCCGCTCGACATCGCGGCTATGGAATACGAGAAGGGTATGCTGCCCATCACAGTGAAGAGGGCCGCATAGAAGGGATAACATGAGTCTCATCGAGAATGCTGCAGCGAGGAAGGTCCTGGACAGCCGCGGGAATCCAACGGTCGAGGTCGAGATACTCACCGAGTCCGGTTACGGCATGGCAGCCGCCCCGAGCGGCGCGAGCACGGGCGAGCACGAGGTGCAGTCCTTCCCAAAGAAAGGCGTGGATGCATCCCTCAAGATATTTGACGATGAAATTTTGGACCAGCTGATAGGAATGGACTCCGCGGAGCAGCGGACAGTCGACAGCCTGCTCCACCATATCGACGGCACCCCGAATTTCGCAAGAATAGGCGGCAATCTGTCCGTGGCGATATCCATTGCGGCGGCTAAGGCGGCCGCTTCGTCCTACGGCCTGCCTCTTTACAGATACCTGGGCGGGGCAATGTCAAACAACCTCCCGAAGCCGCTTGGCAATGTCATCGGCGGCGGCAGGCACGCGATAGGCGGCACAGACATCCAGGAATTCCTGGTGATTTCCATGGCGTCAAAGGCCAGGGACTGCGTGTTCGGAAACGCCCTCACCCACAAGATTGTCGGCCAGATGCTCAAAGCGAAATTGCCCGGCCACGCCATCGGCAAGGGCGACGAAGGCGCCTGGGTGGCCGCGCTCAGCAACGAAGAGGCGCTCGCACTGCATTCCGAGGCCTGCGAAAAAGCAAGCTCCCAGCTCGGTTTCAAGGTCTTGCCCGCCCTGGACCTGGCAGCATCCGAGTATTTCAGGAAAGGCAAATACGTTTACAAGGAGAAATCATTCACGCCCGAGAAGCACGTGGACTATGTCGCGGGGCTGGTGAAGGAATACGGGCTCCACCTTGTCGAGGACCCCATGGACCAGAACGATTTTCAGAGTTATGTCAGCCTTACCGAGGCCGTGGGAAGGAAATGCATAGTCGTCGGCGACGACCTGTTCGTCACCGACAAGGAAAGGCTGGCAAAAGGAATAAAGATGGGCGCAGCCAATTCCGTGCTGATAAAGCCGAACCAGATAGGCACGCTCACAGATACGTTCGAAACCGTGGAACTGGCGAAGAGGAGCGGCTACAAGACCGTGATATCGCACAGGAGCGGCGAGACAACCGACGATTCACTGGCTCACCTTGCAGTCGTCTTCGGCTCATACGCAATGAAATGCGGGGTCGTGGGCGGCGAGAGGATAGCCAAGCTCAACGAGCTCATCAGAATTGAAGAGGACCTGGAGGAATAGTATGGATACCACAGAGAGACCAGAGAGTGCAGAAAGCGAGAAACAGCCATTGCTGATACCGGAGGAGAATTATCTCAGTTCCGGCGTCCACATAGGCACCCAGCAGAAGAGCGCGGACATGAAGCGCTTCCTGTTCAAGGTACGTTCCGACGGCCTTTACATGCTGGACTTCAAGCAGACCGACCAGCGCATCCGGACAGCGGCAAAGTTCATGGCCTCCTTCAGTCCCGAGGACATACTCGTCGTATCCGCCAGGCAGTACGGGCAGAAGCCAGTGCGGACGTTCGCCAAGAAGATAGGCGCCAAATATTTCGCGGGGCGCTTCGTCCCGGGCACGCTCACGAATCCCAGGCTTGAGGATTACATCGAGCCCCAGATGCTCCTTGTCACCGACCCGGCGGCCGACCAGCAGGCCGTCCGCGAAGCGCTGAACGTCGGGATACCGATAATCGGGCTTTGCGACGCCAACAACGAGACGAAGAACATGGACGTCATCGTGCCGGCCAACAACAAGGGGCGCAGGGCGCTGGCGACAGTTTATTGGCTGCTCACCCGCGAGTACATGAAGAACAAGAGCCTCATCAAGAATGACGAAGAGTTCGGCATGGAGATAGAGGATTTCGAGGCGACGCTGTAAACTACCAGCCCCTAAACAGGCGAATCAAAGATTCGTCTTAACGCAATCCACTTCGTGTATTGCGAAAGGGACTGGCGTTTCTGGGTCGCATCAATGCCAATGGATTCGGGGCTGTATGTTTA
>DAJR01000061.1:48272-54021 GCA_002496385.1 Methanomassiliicoccales archaeon UBA147
TGCCGATTCATCTCAGCCCTGAAGGCCTGAGCGTTCTCGGCATCTGTGCAGTAAAACCGCAATCAAGGCGTTTTCCTATTGGCGATTGCGGAAATTTTTGGCTTTGTTCCCAAATATAGCTGACGCCATGGCGAACGCTGAATTGCATTGATTCATGAGCCGCGTTCACCTTGTGCTGGCAATCGATGGGATTTCATGGCCCTGATTTAATTTGCAGATTGTGAACCGGGCCATCGTCGAATGCTTCGGTATAAAATGCGAAAAATCGATTCAACACACTATAATTTGCCGAGCATCTCTCTGCATTCCCCGGCCTGGAGTGTCATGTCTGCCTCTTCATAAATTTCGATAGCCTTGTCTTGCCCATGCCGGGTTCTCCGGAGACGAGCAAAGCCGAGCCCTTCCCCGCGACCGCCCGGTCCAAACCCCCGATGAGCCTCGCGAGCTCCTCACCCCTGCCGACCAGCATCGGCCTAAGCAGAACACCCCCTTCCATGATGGGGTAAATGGCGCCCGGATAAAAAAAGTTTTGTACACTGTATAAACTCAAATGCCTTTTCTTCGTCTGAGATTGTCGTTCTCGGTCTTCAGGAGATTGTAATGGTCGGCCTCCATCGCCGCGAAGAACAGGAGCGTGGTGGCGCCTTTCCTGTCCTTTATCTTTTCAGACATGTTCAGATAGAACGTCTGGGCAGAGGATTCCTTCTCCATGGTGAATTCCAAGAATGTCTCCATCTTGACAGTGCCTTTCCTTGCCATGAACCCCGATTCTGCCGCGGACGGAGAGCCAATGTCCGTGACCACGATAGGTTCTTTGCAGCAGAGCACGCGGTGCATCTCCATCAGCTCTTCGAAATGGCGCTTCTCATCGGCTGCCAGGTATTTCAGCTTCTGGGCTGTGATGGTTTCTTCAGTTTTGGCGGCCATGGCGGAATACATCGCAGCGCTTATGTGTTCGTCCCACAGGGCCAGCTTGAACATCTCATGGAGGTCTATCGGCAATCTTTCACCGGACGGGAATCGGCCTGGTGGGATTTAATGATGATGGGCAACGGCGGAAAAATGCCGCAGACCGGCGTTTGAAGGGCTGGCCGCTTGTTATAAATCCTTTAAGTGCATCATCATGTCCATGGTTCTCAGGTTCGAGGATATCACACATGAAAATTACCACGAGTGCATCGACCTCGAGGTTTTTCCCGAGCAGAAGGATTGTTTCTACTTCAGGTCCAGCAAGCCCAACATGATGTCCCTTGCCGAGGCCTATGTGTTCGGGAACAACAGCAAGGTCCTGGCAATCTATGACGATGACACCATGGTCGGCGCCATGTTCTACAACCTTCCGCCTGGTCCGGAAGGGCGTGCCTGGCTCGTCAGGTTCATGGTCGACAGGAGATACCAGGGGAAAGGTCACGGCAGGAAAGCCCTGGCGATGCTGATCGAGCGTGTCAAGGGTGAGGGAGCCAAGACGCTCAGCCTGTGCTACGAGCCGCACAACAAGGTGGGCGAAAAACTTTACCTCGGCATGGGATTCAGGCCGACCGGGGAAGAGTCGGAAGGGCAGATAGTGGCGCGGATCGATTTGGGTGCATCCCATCCATAAGATTGAGGCTAGGGCAGGATGGCGAAATCCTGAATGAGGATAACATAATTTCTCAGCCAGTGTTTTCTTACTGAATGGGCTTGACCGATGGGGACATACGTTCAACATACTGCCCGCAGTTCGAGCCTATCCGGTTCTCCTCCATCTCCCCGATGCTGAGGATGGTCTCGAATCCCTTCTCCTCGAACTTTGCGATGAGTTCGCGGATTGTTTCAGGCTTCTCGGGGTCGAAGCCAGGCAGTATCTTGTGGTACCTGGCGCGGTAGGTCGGGTTGAGGGGCGTCAGCTTGACGAGGAAGTTCTCGGGGTCGAAAAGTTTGGCGATCCTGGCCGGGTCGATTTCAACGTCTTTCATCACGATGAAGTTGAGCGTTATCTTCCTGTCACCGGGGCTGCGGAACTGCCTTCCCAGTGCTGCGATCTCCGGGAGGATCAGACCTTTCACCGGGATGAGCCGATGCCGGGTCTCATCGTCCGTCGAGTGTATCGAGAATTGAAGCTGGAACCTGCCCGGAAAATACTCGTCCTTGAGCTTCTTCAGTTCCTGGATGAAGGGCGCGCATTGCGAGGGCCCGACCGTCGAGAGGCTGATGACGAGGTTCTTCATGTCCCTCTTTCCCAAGTTCCCGAGGAGCTTCAGGACATCGGGGTTGAGGGTGGGCTCCCCCATCCTGGCCAGCTGTATCTTCCAGATGCCCGAGGTCACGTTCCCCCCGGGAAACTTGGCCATAGCCAGGCATTCCATCTGTGCTTCCATCTCCTCCGCGGTCAGGGCTCTCCTGTACCCGCCGCCCGCATCGCACATCTTGCACCCGACCGGGCATCCGACCATCGTCGAGATGACGTTGACCCATTTCTCCTGCCTGGTGCGCGGCGGCTGGACTGATTCGACGAATTCTATCCTGGAGCCGTCCTCCAATTCCCCGATATGAACCGTAGCTAGCTCGGGATTTCCCTGGCTCGACACGACCTTCATTTTCCGAGCTCCCTCCCCAGTTCCATTGCCGCCTTCACTCCGTCCCCGACTGCCATCGCGGCCTGCCCCAGGCCGCCGTGCCTGGCGTCGCCGGCCATCCTCAGCCCGGGGGGCGGATCGTCCGCGTCGATGCCCTCCAGTGCCGGCAGGTTCCTCTCCCTCCCGACCGCGACAAGTACCAGGTCGAAGGGCTTCTCCTCTTTTCCCGTGCTAGTTTCAAGATGCATGACCGCCTTCTCGCCGTGAATCCTGGCCCCCAGAACAGTGCCCTGCAGGAGCGTGACGGAATCCTCGCCCGCCACCTCATCCAGCAGTCTCTTTATGCCGCGCGGCTCCGACCTGTGCAGCAGTACGACCTTCTGCCCCATCTCGGCAAGGCTCAGGGCCATGTCCATGGAGCTCTCCCCGCCGCCGATTACCAGCGCGTCCCCGCTCCCAGCCAGGTTCTTCAACCGGGATATGCCGTAATGCAGAAGCCCTGCAGAAACAAGCTCCTGCTCGCCCGGGAACCCAGCCTTCCTCGGAACCGTTCCGGTGCAGATGATGGCTCCGTCGAATTCCTCCTCTTTATCAGTGACAACGGTGAACCCGGTACCGCTCTTCCTGACCTCGCGGACATCGGCGTTCCTTGGCGCGAGGCCGAGGTCCTGGAACTGCTCGTCCATCAGCCTTGCCAGGTTCTTTCCGGCTATGCCCCCGGGGAATCCCGGATAATTCTCCACGAAACCGGCGTTCCAGAGGTTCCCCCCCGCCCTGTCGCGTTCAAAGACTGCGACATCATGGCCCGCCCTTGTAAGCTGGATGGCCGCGGCAATGCCTGCAGGCCCGGCCCCGATGACAGCCACCCTTGGCATCATTCCCCTCCCAGCAGTTCCAGCATCTCGTCAACGGTCAGGATGAAGGCGAAGCCGTGGGCCAGGGTCGCAAGCGCCGAGAAATGCAGCATTGGATCGGTAGTCGCAGTGGCGTCACCGATGAAATAAACGATAAAGCCCCTGTCGAACGCTTCCCTGGCCGTGGTCTCGCAGCACAGGTCGGTCATGACGCCGCACACGACCACGGAATCGCATTTCATATCCTTCAATTCCAGGGCCAGGCTGGTCGAGGCAAAGGCCCCGTAGGTGTGCTTGAAGAGCTCGGGAGCGCCCTTTGGCCTGTGCAGCCGCGGGTCCAGCTCCACCCATTCCGAGTCCCTGTCCAGGCTTGCGTCCCACCATTTGACCGAGGCATCGTTCTCGGACCTCGTGTAATACTGGGTGAAGAACACGGGGAGGCCCAGCTTCCCGAACCTGTCTATCAGAATATTGCAGGGCTCCAGCATCGCTTCGAAATCGAGGCCGTAAGCCGGAGCCTTCGGATCGCAGAAGTACCTCTGCATGTCTATGACCAGCAGAGCCGGCTTCGCAGGTTTTGGCGGCGGATTGAGACCGCGGAAGCCCTGGAGCTGGTATTTCCACTCCGGCAGCATCTTCTCTTCGTCCATGAAATCACCCCGTTCCTGGTTTCATGAGCTGGAGACGGAAAACAATGCTCGGGGGAAAATACATGACCTAGCATATTAGGATTGGGATGCGGTCAATTGCTTTTTCATTCTCCTGTATCCGAATCTCAGCAAATAGGGGGTCGTAAAGGTGGTTATCAGCACGGCTATGGCTATCGCCGAGTAGAGGTCCTGGCCGATTATCCCCTGGGTCATCCCGGATTGCATCACGATGAACGCGAACTCCCCTATCTGTGCCATGCCCAGGCCCACCAGCAGCGCTGTGTGCCGTCCGTATCCGAACAGGCGCGTGCCTGCTCCTATCCCCAGCACCTTCCCGAGAACCATTCCTAATGTAATAAGGGCGGCCGGAATCAGGAATGTGCTGAACTGCCCGATGTCTATCAAAGCGCCGACCGAGACGAAGAAAATGGCTCCGAAGATGTCCCTCGGGTAAGCAGTGACCCTGCGGACTGCCTTGATTGCCCTGGACGATGCCATCAGGACACCCATCATGAAGGCTCCTATCGCATAAGAGAATCCGAGGCTGCTGCCCAGGTAGGCGAATCCGAATGCCAGGCCGACGGTTGTTATCATAAGTATCTCGGGCTCCCTAGTGGCAGCAAGCCAGTCAATCAGCCGCGGAATGATGAATTTTCCGATGCCTAGGGTTCCGCCGATGAAGAGCACTATCTTGGCAATCTCCCACCCCACTGGAGCGATGTCGAACGAACCGAGAGATGAGTACGACTGCAACGCCGCAAGCAAGATTATGACGCAGAGATCTTCCACTATCAGGATACCAAGCATCAGGGACGCGTTCAGGTCATGCAGCTTCCCCATGTCGGTGAGCGATTTCACGATGATCGCAGTGCTGCTGCTGGCCAGGGCGGTTCCGAGGAACAGTGATTCGAGTGTGCTCAAACCCAGGACGATTCCCAGGATATAGCTGACTGCGAACATCGCTCCTATCTCGATGAGCGAGATGCCGATTATCTTCGCGCCCAGGCCCTTCAGCTTGGCGACCGGGAACTCCAACCCCAGACCGAAAAGGAGCAATATCACTCCCAGGTTCGCCAGGGCGTGCAGGAAATCCAGCCTCGATACAAGGCTGAAAGGCGGAGTGAACGGCCCGACGATTATCCCCGCGATTATGAAACCGAGCACCAGGGGCTGCCTGAGTCTGCTGAAGATGAAGGCAACCAGTCCTGCTGCTACGAGGATTATCGCAAGGTCAGACACTATTTCTGTTTCGAAGGCCATCGATCCTGGCATCCCCTGATGGCGCATAAATTTATCTGCGGGAAACTCAGGGGTTGGGTTAGTGTAAAGATGCCGAGAACCCTCAGTCCTTCAGGGCTGGTAGTTTACTGCACAGATGCCGAGATAGTGCCGAATCAAGATTCGGCTAAGTCGCAACCAAGTATGGTTGCTCCTAACGCCTAATCGCGGATTAGGCTAAGTCATGGCCATCTATGGCCATTCCTAATGCCGAACTGAAAGTTCGGCTAAGTCGCAACCAAGTATGGTTGCTCCACGCTCCGTCCTTCAGGGCTGAGATGAATCGGCATGAGCAGTAACGTGAGATATGCCGTTGCATGCCGTACTCATGCAATCAAAGAAAATCGAAGCTAAACAGCTTCGATATTCAGGCATGCAACTGCCCTATGGTAAACTTCCAGCCCGGCGCAAA